>CALBVA010000109.1 GCA_937969125.1 uncultured Verrucomicrobiales bacterium
AATAGGATCTCTTACTAACCTCTACTAAGGAGCCTCGGACGATTCATTACACTTAAACTCAATTTTTTTCACAAGGCTCTCCCGGCTATGCGATTTGTGTGCCTGGTAGCTCTCAATCCGTTTATCTGTAATGGTTTTATAGTGGGTGAAGGAGGCGCAGTTTATGTGTTTTGGTCGCTTGAGCGCGCCCAATCTACGGCGAGCCATTCGTAAAACATGGCCGACACAAAATTTAAAAAACTGGTTTTCAAGATTTCGTGCGCATCAGTCTGAATACGATGAACTACGTACGAGCTGACGATCAAAGACCAGTTTCTCTTTTTGGGTCTATAGGGCACCTCCGAAAACTTCATTTCTGAAGTCATTTTCCAATCGAAAGCAGGTTTCCGGAGGGTCGATGCTTTGTTTGCAAAAATGGTCTGGGTTTACATGAGTAAGCCGTTGACGATTTTCGCTGGACTCAAATTATGCCTTGCTGACATAAAAATTGCTTAAAAGTCCGCCTCGTCTCACCAGGGTCAATGGGTTCCTCAAGCCCTATCGCGCGGATCATCTTCTCGATGAACTGGCGCCAATCGAGGGCTTAAAATTATGTGACGTAAAAATTTCAGATTTGGTTGAGGGCGGAGAAGAGGCGGGGCTGGCAGCCTTTAGAAGACGACTGGGGGAAGCGGGCTTGAGAATGGCAGGGATTTCAAAGGGCGAAGGATGCGGTCCACGAGTTACTGCTTCGGAGCCATGAGTCAGATCGTGAGGCTGTGCAGTTCTACTGAGCCTTGATCTTTTTGGCGGCGTTACTTGACCGGACAGCCTTACCTACTTTGTCGACGGGCTGAGTGAAGAGGTAGCGCCAAACTGCTTCGTGCATGTAAGCTCCTTTTTTATCTTTGAAGGATTTGCTGCCGGGAGTCACGGAGCTGTGGGCTCGTTTGGCATCACCCTTAACATCAAAGTCAGTGATGAGGCGACGGGTGTTTTTGAAGGGAGGTTTTGATCGATCGACATCGACGATGGGGCCGAATTGATGCAGTCCCATCAGTTCCCATGAGCGTTGATAGTGGAATTCTCTCCAGCCCATGTCTTTGACGTGGCTGAATCCAAAGAAACGGTTTTTGGGAGTTTTGGAAGGGAGGGCTTGCCAAGATTGATATTGATCGCGCGGGCCGCAGAAGGCGACGACGCGAGCGACTTTGGTGTGCTTAGCGAGTCGGGAGGCGGTGGTGGAGCCGTGGGAGGATCCGGTGAGAATGACTTTTTCCCAGAGGAGGTCGTTTTGGTCTGTGTTGAGAAATTGCTCCCACTTTCCGGCGGGGTGTTTTTTGACGAGGTGTTTTACGAAGAGAAGGGCGCGCCCCTTGATGCTATCGCGAACGGCGATAGCGGCTTCATCGCTGTGATCTTCGCCGGTGGCCGCTTCGAGGCGCATGTTACCGCGGCAATGTTCGGAGACGGGGCGTTGTTGGCAGCATTTTGAAAACCACTGGCGGGCGTAGTGGATGTGAATGGCGTGGATACCATAGGAATTAATACGGTCCATGAGCTCCTGCTTCGGAGCCATGAGCCAGATCGCGAGGCGGCCTTTTGGTCGGACGCGGGTATCGACGCTGGCGTGCTGGAAGTCCTGCGCTTTCCCTTTTGCGTCCTGCAAAACAAATCCAATGTCTGGATAAGTGCCGGCCTTGGGATCAATCTGGCTGGCGCGTGCTTTAAATTTAAAATGCTCTCCTTGGGCAAAGAGGGTGAGAATGAAAAAGAGAAGAGTTCGCGAGATCATGGAGAAGAAGACTAAGAGGTGATGTTGTAATTTTTTTTAAGAGGTCGTTAAAAGAGAAATGATCTTGTTGAGAATGGGTTAGCGCTTAAGTTGGCACGAACGGGACGCAAGTTGCATCCGATCATGATTAATTTTACCGAAATCGACCGGGAAGACTTTCGCAATCTCCTCGGAGAAATCGCGAAGACCCATATGCCTTTTGGTAAATATGGACCGAAGGACTATCCGCCGCATGGCGTGCCCATCATTGATCTTCCTCCTGAATATTATTCATGGTTTCACGAACGCGGCTGGCCGAAGGGGAGGCTGGGGGAACTCATGGCGATGGTCGCGGAAATCAAAAGTACCGGTGCGGACCACATCTTTGAGCCGATGCGCCGTGCCCGAGGCGGCAGAGTCTCGGTGCGAAAGAGAAAATCGCAGACGGACTTCTTTGAGGGGGAATGACTGAAGAGGAATTTATTGAAAGCTCTTGAGCCACTTCCCGATGTCCGTCACCACCTGATCGCTTTGGTGATCATGGAAGAGTAGGTGGAAGCTTTCGGGATAAAAGATGCGCTTTGTCCGGTACTTTTGGGCGACGGGGATATTTTGCTCGAAGTCGGTGACGTCTTGTGGGTCGGAGAAGATATCCTTTCCTCCATGCAGAATGAGGAGTGGGACATCGACCTGTTGCGAAGCCTTACCTGCCTTCCGGATCATATCCCCGAGAGTGGTGAGGAGTCGGAGAGTGTGCCGCTTGACATGGTAGGGATTGGTCGCGGCCTGCTCCTGGTGGATGGTGTTTTTAGTCACGTGGACTTCCTTCGATCCGCCGAGGGTCTCAAGCGAAATGCGCGCCTTCGGGAAAAGGGTAGCCACGGTTTTGGCGAGGTATTCTTTCCACTTCGGAAAGTCGCCGCGGATGTCTACGATGGGTGAGGCGAGGATGAGGCCATCGCACATCAGGGTGGGGGAGACCTTCTCCGGGAGTTGCCTCATCGCGGCGTAAGTGTGTAGGACAATGAGCGAACCCATGCTCTCGCCACACCAGATAACCTTGGCCTTCGGGTGCTTTTTGCGAATCAGTGCGGTGAAGCTGGTTAGGTCGCGGAACCAGTCTTTCCGATTGGCAATGTGGCCTCTTCTTTCCTTTACGGGATCATTTCCCTGACCACGCGTCTCCGCGGCGTAGATTGCGACGCGGGGATCATGGGAGAGAAGATGATTGGCCAGGGGCTTATAATCCGCCGCCGCTCCGCTGATGCCGTGCACCCCGATGATAATGAGTTCCGGTTCTTTTTTTTGATCCTTCGGCAGCCAGGTGGTCACCGGGAATTTATCGCCATCGAAGGAGTGGAGGCGGTCCTTCTCCAGTTTGATTTTTTGATAATCGGGCATGGCAACGAGGGAGGGGGACGAGCAGTGACTGAGGAGTAAAGAGGACAAAAAGATCCCGGCGGACGCGAGAAATCTGCGAAACACCGGGATCATGATTTTTCAGAGTGCGGGAGCGATTGATTAATACTGCACAATGGCTTTCTCCGACCGAGCATCGATGATGGCGAAGCGTTCGCGGTGGAGGTTTGCATCGCTACGGAAGATGAGGCGGCCACTATGGGAGCGCTCGAGCTCCATGAGGATTTTTGAGTCCTCGGACTTGAAGCGATTCAGGACATCGGCGTTCACCATGACGATGAGATCGCCGTCTTCTCCGCTCTCCTTCTGACGCTGGATCACGGTGTTGAGGCGGCGCTGGATCTCGATGCTCATACTCATGGTGGTCTTGATGCGACCGCGGCCATGGCAGTAAGGGCAGGGCTCCAGAGTGGAATCGAGGAGGGACTCATTGAGACGCTGGCGGGTCATTTCCATCAGGCCCACACTGGAGATTTGCAGGACCTGGGTCTTCGCCTTGTCGCGCTTCAATCTCTCCTTCATCGCACGATACACCGCCATCTGGTCACGGCGGTGGCGCATATCGATGAAGTCCACCACCACGAGGCCGCCGATGTTACGGAGGCGGAGTTGGCGGGCGACCTCTTCGGCCGCTTCGACATTGGTTTGCAGGAGCATTTTATCGACGTCCTTTCCGCCACGGTTGCGGCCGGTGTTAACGTCGATGGAAATGAGGGCCTCGGTCTCATCGATCACGATGTAGCCGCCGCAGGGCAGCCAGACCTGGCGCATGAAGGCCTCATCGATCTGCTTCTGGATGCCGAAGCGTTCAAAGATGGTTTGCTTGGAATAGAGATAATGGATTTTCCGTTTGGCCCGGCGGGAGACCTTCGCAGCGATCTCGCGGATGTGCTCGGTGGTCTTCTCGTCGTCACAGATGATTTTATCGACCTCATCGGTGAGGAAGTTGATGGCCGTTCCTTCAATGAGATCCGGTTCCCGGAAGCAGGCCACCGGGGCGTTTTTGGAATCGCGGTTCGTCTCCACGCTGTCCCACTGCTCCAGGAGCATGGCGAGGTCCCGCACGAAGTGGCGGGCGCGGGTGCCGATGGCCACGGTGCGCATGATGATGCCCATCCCTTCCGGGACGTTCAGATTCTGCATGATCTTCCGTAGGCGCTGGCGCTCCTTGGGATCATCAATGCGGCGGGAGATGCCGAACTGCTCTGAATAGGGCATGAGGACGAGGTAGCGCCCGGCGAGCGAGATATTGGTGGTGACACGCGGTCCCTTGTTGCCAATCGCTCCCTTCGAAACCTGGATCATAATTTCCGAGCCTACGGGGTAGATGCTCGGGATGTCTTTCGAGGTGATTTTCTTCTGCTTCTTCTGCGGGCGTCCGTCACGGCGGATCTCCTCCAGCCCGCTATCGAGGGCGGCTGGGATGGCGTCCCAAAAGTGGAGGAAGGCATTTTTATCGAGCCCGATGTCCACGAACATAGCTTTCAGGCTGGGCTCGATGTTTTTGACGCGTCCCTTGAAAATGCCACCGACGATGTTGTCGTCGCCATCGCGCTCGACATTATATTCTTCGAGTACGCCATCTTCCATAAGGGCGGTGCGACGTTCGAGCGTTTCCGCATTGATGATAATAGTGCGTCCTTCACGTGGGTCTGCACTAGTAAGACCGAGGGCGCTTTTGATTTTGCTGATCATGTTGAATTTTGGAATGAGTGTTGAAAAAGTGGTTTGGGAAAATTGGTGGTGATTATTCAGATTGCTCCGAGTCAGGCGTCGGTGCGATGGTGGGAAGAGGGACTGTATTTGGGGAAACCTTGATGGGCTGTCCGGCTTCGATAAGCGAAGGATCGACCTCGTTTCCGGTCTCGCCTTCTTCATCGGTCGTCAGAGTGAAAAGACCGCCTTCCGGGAGTTCCAGCTCCTTGAAGGAGTCGAAGTTCCCTGCATAAACTCCCATCTTGGTCAGGCGGGTGTCCAAGCCCGCCTCCAGCGCGAATATTCCCCGATAGATCAAATGGGACAGCACCCCGGCGACCGATCCACCACTCTGGCCATTTCGCACCATCACGCAGACTGCGTAGCGGGCAGAATCGTAGGGCGCGAAGGAGGTGGTCCAGGCGTTGTGAGTGTTTTCCATGTCTGTCTTACTCAGCTGGGTAGTTCCGGTTTTGGCGGCGATGAAGACATCCTTCATCGCGATTGCCGTGGCGGTGCCTCCGCGTTCGTTGACGGCCTTCCACATCCCTTTTCGAATGACTTCCATTTGTCCCTTTGTCATCCCCTCACGAATAAGGTCCGCTTTCACAAGTGGGATGTTTTCCTTCAGGACGACTTGCTTTCCAGAGAGGTCCCGGCCGAGGACGCGCCGCACGATGCGGGGTTGATAATACTTCCCGCCATTCGCGATCGTCGCGGTCATGCTGCAAATCTGAAGCGGGGTTCCTTGGGCATCGCCCTGTCCGATGGACATCAAGGCGAGGGTGGCATCAGTCATGATGGCGCCAGGTTTCACTTCGCGTTTCCAGAAGTTGCTTCCAGGCACGATGCCGGCCTGATCCTCTGGTAGAAGGATGCCGGTCTTTTTACCAAAGCCGAGGAGGTGGAAGGTATCGACCATGACCTTGCTGCGGAGATTACCGGCGAGAGTCATGAAGTAGGGGTTACAGGATCGCTGGATGGCCTCGGAAAGCCCCAGGGTTCCGTGGCCGGCGGTCCGATGACACCTGATTTTTAGGGAGCCATCGCGACCGAAAAGAGTGAAGCCCCGGCAGTTGTGGTGATAGCCGGTTTTATGATGCAGGGCTCCGGCGATCGCGGTGGGCAGCTTGAAGGTAGAGCCCGGCATGTAGGGGCTGAGGGCTCGATTGACGAAGGGGTGGGCCTTGTTTTTATTATAGGCGTCGAATTTCTTCTGTTCGATTCCGCCGATAAAGTCATTGGGATCGAAGTTCGGCACCGATGCCATCGCGAGGACCTCTCCGGTATTCGGATCCATGACCACGGCGGCTCCGCGACCGATACGGCGGAGGACATTCTCCACGATGTGTTGGAGACGAGCGTCGATGGTGAGCTGAACCTGTGCCCCTTCGCGGGCTGGTTGATAGTCGTCGGTGGCGATGACCTTCCGCTTTTCATTGCGGACGAGGACGCGTTTTCCGCCCTCACCTCTGAGGAATTGATCCATGGTCCGCTCAACGCCGGTGATGCCCTTGTCGTCCCCTTGGTAGTGGACATTTTTCTTATCAAATTCCGGGGGGACATTGCCCTTCGACCACCCATTGACCCGTCCCAGGAGGTGACAAGCGAGGGAGCCGTAGGGATAGGTGCGATGTGGGACCACACGGACCTCGACTCCCGGGAGTTCATTGCTACGAACGGCAATCTGAGCAAACTCGCTGGAGGGAATACCGCTGCGATAGACGTAAGGCACTAGTCCGCCATGGGTGCGGTAGTGGGAGTCGATGGCATTGGTGAATCGCTCCCCGGTGAGGCCGAAGCTTTCGAGACGCGGGACGACCCAGGTGCGGACGATTCGCTCGATCTCGGCCTCTTTATTGGTTCCTTCTTCGCCTAATTCAGCTGGAACGGGGGCTTTTGAGTTCTGTTGACGGTAGCTTTTATAGATGTCCTCCAGGTTGAAGACGATCTCGTAACGTCGGCTGTTTCTTGCCAGAGTGACACCGTTTCGGTCGGTAATTTCACCGCGCACGCCAGGTTCGATGACGGTCACGGTGTGGGTAGTGGGGATATTGGCGACGAACTGAGCGCGGCGATCAATCTGGAATTCGTAGAGCCGCGAGAGCAGGGTGCCACAACCGGCCAGCACCAGGGCGGTGAGGAGGTAGAGGCGGAAGCGGTACTTGGGTTCCATTGGAAAGGGGAGAAGGTGGGAGGGGTGATCAATCGCTGAAGCTGATGGTGTGACCACAGGCCCGTGCGATGTGGAAAAGAATCCAGAAGATGAAGGGGGAAACCATCATGGTGAGGAGGGAGGTCGCGCCGATTTGCTCAATGATGCCATTATCCAGACTGAAGCCACCAGCGAGGAAGCTGCGCAGAAGATACTCGACAAACAGATAAAGAAAAATGGCGACTCCGGTGAGAGGAGCGGAAAGATACCAGGCATTCCCTTTAAAGAGGGGGCGCAAGCCCTGCATGAGAAATCCCATGAGGGCGTAAAGGATGATGGAGTATCCGAATTTCATAGTATCCGGCTGGCTGTGATAGACGAGGGGATCGCCTTCATGGAGAGGGATCAATTGCTGGGCATCCCAGAGGAAGCCGCCCAAGAAGGCGAGGACCAGCATGCAGGCCGTGGAGACCGTGGCGGAACTACAGAGAACCACGAGGGGTAGAATCAGGATGCGCGCATCATACCAGGGTGAGAACGCGGGCAGGAATTGCTGGAGAATACAACTCAGCAGCAGAAAGCCGATCAGACAGGTGGTATACATGCGGTCTTTCTAATCACCAGGTGCATCGGTAATCACAAAGACAGTTTGAAGGTTGGCAAAGTCAACAGAGGGAATGATGACTGCTTCCCCGTAAACGGGGCCGGCTTCAAACTTTTCGATGGTTCCGATAGGAATTTTCGCGGGGAAGAGCTTTCCCCGCCCGTCGGTAAAAACCTTCATCCCTTTCCGGATGACGGCATTTTTTGAGAGGTAGCGCAGGCGCAATCGAGGCGCCTCGCCGTAATTGGTCCGCCGGCCCACCACGAGGCCGACTTCCGTGGTGCCTTCGACACGCGCGGAAACTTGTGAGCCTTCATCGGTGACGAGGAGGACAGAGGAGACATTGTCACCCGGGAGCTGGACGCGCCCGACAAGGCCCCCATTAGAGGCCAGGACACAAAGGGAAACTCCGAGGCCCGACTCCGCTCCACGGTCGATCTCAATGGTGCGGCCCCACATCCGGGGCTGCATCCGGACCACGCGGGCTGCGAGGACGTCAAAGGGAGCTTTTTTCTGGAAGGCGAGAGCGTGACGGAGTTCGTTATTCTCGGCCTCGATCTCGCCGACCCGTTGGGCGATGCGCTTGTAGCGGTCGCGTTCGTTGTGGGCTTGTTCGAGCTGTTTTTCGAGGTTCTCGGAGTGCTCGACTTCCTCGATAAATTGTTTCGCGAATTGCTCCGTTTCGCCGCCCTTCGAGATGATGGGGGAGATCGCGGAGTAATAGGTCTTTTGAATCTGGCGCACGGCTTTTTCGCTGAGGGTAAAAACCCACATGAGTCCTGCCAGAAAGAGCAGGAGTGCGAAAAAGTTGAAGGGCTTCATGGCGACAGTGCCGAATCAGAGCTGATTCAGTCTATTCAGAGTTGGTCACGCGCTTCAAGAAGGCTAGTTCTTGAAGGACTTTTCCGGTGCCTTCGGCGACGGCGCTGAGGGGATCTTCAGCGACATGCACGGGTAGGCCGGTCTCCTCACGGAGGCGACGGTCCAGCCCACGAAGCAGAGCGCCTCCGCCGGCCAGGACGAGGCCCCGGTCCACGAGGTCAGCCGCCAATTCCGGCGGGCAACGCTCCAGAGTGGTGCGGACGGCATCTACGATGGTGGCGAGCGGATCTGCCATGGCATCGCGAATTTCCTGGGAAGTAATAGTGACCGTCTTCGGAAGACCGGAGACGAGGTCACGGCCCTTCACTTCCATTCCGGTTTCCTTGGGAAGTGGATAGGCAGAGCCGACGCGGATCTTGATGTCCTCTGCGGTGCGTTCACCGATCATGAGGTTAAAGGCACGCTTCATGTGGGAAATGATGGCCTCATCCAGCTCATCACCGGCGGTGCGGACACTGCGGGCGTAGACGATTCCAGAGAGCGAAATCAGGGCGACCTCGGTGGTGCCGCCGCCGATGTCCACGATCATGTTACCGGAGGCATCTTGGACAGGCAGGCCCACTCCGATCGCCGCAGCCATCGGTTCCTCGATGAGATAGACTTCACGCGCGCCCGCCTGCTCGGCGGATTCCTTCACCGCGCGACGCTCCACCTCGGTGATGCCAGAGGGGATGGCGATGACCACGCGAGGGTGGGAGCGGCGCTTATTGCTGACCTTCTTAATGAAGTGGCGAAGCATGGCCTCGGTCACCTCGAAGTCGGCAATGACTCCGTCCTTCAGCGGACGGATCGCGACGATATTTCCGGGGGTGCGGCCGAGCATGCGCTTGGCATCGTCACCAACGGCGAGGACCTCATTGGTCCCGGCCTTCACCGCGACCACCGAGGGCTCTCGGAGGACAATCCCGTGGTCTTTGACATTGACCAAGGTATTTGCCGTGCCGAGATCGATACCAATATCGTTCGAAAGTAGGCCAAAAAGTTTAGCAAACATTGATAATTAGAGAGTTGTATAGAAAAGAGAAAGTTGACGGAAGTGACTCCACCTCAAGGTGCGAAAAATACTCCGCCTTGAAGGACGAGGACGATGGCGAGGGGCTTCCGTATGGTCAAGCCGCATCAGATCGGCGAAGGTGGGAATCGCTTATTCCGACGGGGAATCACCCCGGCGGGACAGGAATTCCTCGGTGAAGGCCGCGTAGGCTGTCGATCCAGCACCGCGTGGGTCATGCTCGAAGATGGTCTGACCGAAGCTCGGTGCCTCGCCGATGCGAATGGTGCGGGGAATGAGCGCCTTGTAGAGTTCGTTCGGGAAGAATTTCTGCACTTCCTCGACCACAGAGCGGGAGAGATTGGTGCGGGAATCATACATTGTCATGACGATGCCCTCCAATTTCACCGGGGCAGTCACGCCGGATTCGCGAATACGCTCGATGACGTGCACGATCTTGGCGAGCCCCTCGAGTCCGAACCATTCGCACTGGAGGGGAATGATGATCTCATCCGCGGCGGCGAGAGCGGAGGTCATCAGCACGCCGAGGGACGGTGGGGTATCCAGAATGACGTAATCGAAGTCACGGACGCGGGAGAGATTCTCCAAAATGGTGCGGAGACGTGAGAGGTAGTCAGGCGTCTGGGCGAGCTCGATTTCCACACCCGCGAGGTCCATATCTCCGGGGACGAGAGAGAGATTTTCGATGCGGGAATTGATGATTTTATTCTCGATCTTCGCCTCGCCAAGGAGCGGATGATACATGCAGCCCTCGGAGCTGGCCTCGGAGCCAATTCCGCTGGTGGCATTGGCTTGGGGATCGAGATCGAGGAGGAGGACAGACTTGCCGCGCGCAGCCAGACCAGCGGCGAGGCTGATCGAGGTGGTGGTCTTTCCGACTCCTCCTTTTTGGTTGGCGATGGCAATGACTTTCATAGTGGGGAATGACTGGGAAGGTGGGGTGGGGGGAGCGGGAGCGAAAGAAAAATCACGGGATTGTTAAGTAATTCAGGACCCCAGTTCCTGCGCTCGTTTGGCGGCGGCGGTCACGGCCTTGATTAAGGTTGAGCGGAAGGCTCCTTCTTCCAAGGCCGCCAGCCCCGCGATAGTGGTGCCGCCGGGCGAGGTGACCTGGTCCCGCAGTTCCGCCGGATGAAGGCCGGATTGGCGGACCATCTCAGCCGCGCCGAGCACAGTCTGCGTGGCGAGGGCGAGGGCTTGTTCGCGAGGGATTCCCTGAAGAAGCGCGCCATCAGCGAGGGCTTCGATGAAGGTATAAACGTAAGCTGGCCCGCTTCCGGAGGTTCCGGTGACGGCATCCAGGAGCTCCTCTTTCACACGGATCCCGGTTCCTACTGATGAAAGGAGTTTTTCGGTGAAGAGGCTGTCCTTCTCCAGAGCATCCTTACCAAGAGCAAACGCCGCCGCTCCCTCACCGACGAGGGATGGAGTATTGGGCATGACACGGATGATGCGGGCCTTTCCGGAAACATAGAGGTCCATCGCAGAGAGGTGAACTCCGGCTGCGATGGACAGGACGAGGAGGTTTTCGGCAGCGGGTGAAATTCGTGAGACCTGCTCCAGGACGGGGCGGACATCGTCGGGCTTTACGCAGAGAAGGAGAGTGTCGCTCTTTTCAATGAGTTCCTTTAGCGAGGAAGCGGCGGTGATTCCCTCACCAAGATTGGCGATCGCTTCTGGCACCGGATCATAGGCGATGACTTCTCCAGCGGAAAAGACGCCCGCCTTGATTGCTCCGAGAGTCAGGGCTGAGCCCATTTTGCCACATCCTACAACGCCGATCATCATGCCGGAGAGTGAACCGGTCGCGGGTCGGCTGTCGAGGGAAAGGCATTGCCAGGAAAGGGGTTTTTTCAGAGAAAGACGCCGTGAATCTTCGTCCGCTTTTTTTCCTGCCCGTTTTTCTGATCTCCATGATTCATGCTCAGGAATTTAAAGTGGAGACGGTGATCCACCCGGTGGTCGCAGAGCTGGACGCCCCGAAACTGCGGCCGAAGTTTACCGAGGGGATCATGGCGATCAGCTCTAGCAGTGCCGAGGCTGCCGAACACGTCCGTCAGGGAATCGCACGGCTGAATGCGAGCTGGGATTTCGAGGGCTACCGTCACTTCTGCACTGCGGCTAAGATGGACCCGGACTGCATGATGGCCTATTGGGGCATCGCGATTAGCCTGGCCGGGAGTCAGCACGAGTTCTTCGCTCAACGGCAGGCCGCCGTAGAGCGCATGCTGGATTTACTGGAATTCCGCCTGAAATCCGCCGGTGATGAAAACAAGGCCGTTGAGCTGGAAAGGGGATATGTCGAGGCCGCAGCCAAGCTTCTCACTCAGGGAGTGCGCGCCTCCGGACTAACCTTCACCGCCGTCTCGGAACGCTTCAAGGAGGACGTGCAATCAAAGCTCTTTTCCCTCTTCTTCCAGCGAGATGGATTCGATGAATTCGGAGACCCGCGTCCGGGTCAGCTAAGAATCAGCAAAGGTCTGAAGGAGTTATTGAAAAGCCACCCCGATAGCATCTCCGTCCTATCCTTCTGGGTGAACAGCCAGTCGGAATCACCCTTCGTCGGACCGTCGGCACGGACCGAGATCCTGCCTCACGCCCAGAAACTTGCCAGCCTCCATCCAGATTATCCACCCTTCCACCTAATGCTAGCGCACGTCGAGGCTCGGCTGGGAAATGCTGCCCTCGCCATCGCGTCCTGCGAGAAGGCTATCGCCCTTTTTGAAGCTTACATGAAGGCGGAGAAGGTAACCTTCCACGATTGCGAAGGCTGGATTCGCGCGAAGGTCTATCTCGCCAATCTCCTGGCAACGAAAGGTAACTACCCGGAAGCGATCAAGGTGGCGAAGGAGCTGGCCGCTGTGAAGATTGACAAGGAGCGCCTTTTCTCGCGCGGAGCTGGCTTGCTCCTCTGGGAAGGGCGCACCATTGGCGCACGACTCGCCCTCGGTCGTTCTTCCAAAGCGGACCTCAAAGCCGGAACCGAACTCCTGAAGAAATTTTCAGACGAGCAGTGGTTTCCCGAACAAAGCTTTGCTTACACCTATCGCGATGCCCTCGCCTTCTGTCTCGCCACACGCGTCGCCCTCAGCGTAAAGGACTTTAAGAGTTCAAAGAGTATTTTCACCGAGCTCCTGAAGCGCGCCCGGGCCGTCGAGTCCAAGCGTCCTCTCGCAGAAAAAACCTCTACCTACGGCGAGTGGATTCGGGCTAATCAAACCCTCGTCGTTGCTGTGACCGAACTCCGCGGCCTCCTCACTCAGCAGGAAACTGGTGCACTAAAACTGACTGCCGTGAATTGGTTCAAGTCCGCCATCGACCGACAAAGCAAACCAGCCAATCTCCTCCCACCACCGCTCGATTATCCCATCCAGCTCCGCCTCGGCGATTACTACATGAAGGCGGGAGATCCTGTGAAGGCCGGAATCGCTTATCGGGATGGATTGGATGCCCGCCCAAATCATCTGGCCACCCTGGAGGCCTATCTCTTGGCCCTCCAGAAACAGGGTCGGAAGGATGATGTCATTGCGCTGAAGAAGCGCATCGATGCGGTCAAAAAGTAACGCTCCGAATCAGGCTTCCTCGATCTGTTTCCGTAAGATTCCCCGCAGGCCGAGCACGCGGACAATCGTCTCCTCAATGAGATTCGCCGGACACGAGGCTCCGGCGGTGATGCCTATCGTGGCTTCGCGCTCATCGAAGCCTGCGAGAACATTGGGCGATTCAATCTCATCCTTCGCTTCCAGATCGAAGTGTACCACCGTCTCCAGTGATTCCAGGCAGGACGCTTCTCGAATGAAATAAGTGGGGAGGTTCTCATTGCCAATCTCCACCAGGTGTGTGGTGTTCGAGCTGTTATAGCCGCCGACCACCAGGAGCAGATCCATTGGCTTGTTGAGCATGTCGAAGAGAGCATCCTGCCGCTCCTGAGTCGCCCCGCAGATCGTATCAAACATCTGGAAATTATCGGCGTTCCCATCCCGGTCGGTGATGGCAATACGCACCCGTTTTTGAATTTCCTCGGTCTCGCTTTTTAGCATGGTCGTCTGATTCGCGACCCCGATTTCGCGCAAATGAATCTTCGGATCGAAGCCCTCCGAATGCGCCTTCTCGAACTTCGCGAGGAATTCCGCGCTGTCTCCGCCATTGCGGATGAAATTACACACGTAATCCGTCTCTTCGAGAGTCAAGACTACGAGGTAGTGACCCTTGCCGTCGGTGCCGGTCGCGCGGGATGCCGTGGCCCGTGTTTCCTCATGGCCGCGTTTTCCATGGATGAGGGAGGTCATTCCTGTCTTTGCGTAAGTCCGCACCCGTCGCCAAACCTTCATGACATCCCCGCAGGTCGTATCGATGATGTGGCATCCTTGTTCCTCGATCTTATCGGTGAAATTAGTGGGCGCTCCGAAGGCCGGCACGATGACCACATCATCTTCGGTCAGTTGATCGTAGTCGGCCGTCAGCTCCTTCCAAGGCAGAGAGACGATGTCCATATCGCTTAGCTGTCTGTTCACCTCGGGATTGTGAATGATCTCCCCGATCAGGAAAATCCGCTGACCCGGAAAGACCCGGCGCGCGGCATAGGCCAGATCGATCGCTCGCTCTACCCCGTAGCAAAATCCGAATTGCTCCGCTAATCGCACCGTCGTCTTGCCGATGGTTAATGAGCCTCCGTGCTCGCGCAGTTTCTCTACGATGGGGGAGTGGTAGTGTTTTTCCACCTCCTCCTGCACCAGCGTCATCACGTCCGGTCGGCGGACATTCACACGTTTCCTCTTCGCGGGCTTTTTGATTTCGGCGGGCTTATTCACAGGGTGTGACTTACCTCCATTTGCCCACACCGCCAAATGTTTATTGTTCTGCGGAAGGGTAGAAGAATCGCGATCATCAACACCGCTGCCAGCACCTGGATGCAGATGAGATACACCGGCCAATCTCCCATCAAATCCAGCGGCGAGGCCACCTCCGGCTTCTCTGCCAGAAATCCGAAATTTGTTCCCAGCGACCAGTTTAGTAATCCCGCCCCGATGAAATAGACCTGATTCCAGAGCAGGATGCGCGGCACGATTCCCGCCCTCGGCCGCCAACCCATCGCCAGCGGTAAATAAAGCGCCACCACCACGATCACTCCGTGCTGTAGGAAAAAAGTCCAATACATCGGATGCGGAAAATCGAAGGGCAGATTCGGCGTGATGAGTCCCTGAATCGTCCCCACCAGACCCCAGCAATAGGTCAGCTCGCAGAGCAGGGGGCGCTGGGTCAGGAGCCCGAATCCCGCCGTTAATCCCACCACATCACACAGATGTCCCGGCACGATGTTATTGAGCGGGATCTGG
>CALBVA010000110.1 GCA_937969125.1 uncultured Verrucomicrobiales bacterium
TCCCATGGGCATGTCGATGGGGCAATCCACCCCTCAGGAAGATCGGGGCAATCGTCCCTTGGTCGGTGACGGCGTCATCGAGCACTTCGCACCCTTCGCGGGCGAGGCTGATGGTGTCACCTATCAGCCCGCCCTCCTCCGCGAAGCTAAGGTGCACTTCTCCTCCAGAAAGGCCGGGTTGGATGGCTCCCGCCTCATCCGCTTCGTCAATCCCATCGAGATGAAGGTCATCGACTGGGAGATCGACTCCGCCTGCACCATCCCACTCAAAAATCTCGAATCCTCTCCGCGAAAGGACACCGGCTGGGCGGAGCTGCCTGGCTACGCCATGAATGCCGATAACTATAAAGGGGTGGAAAAAGAATTCGCCGAGTGGATCTACCGAAATGAGCGCATCAAGCTCCTCCACTCGCCCCTCTATAAAATGTATTCGCAGCTCGGCGAGACCGAGGGCGACTTCCGCGCCCGCCTCGCGATTAAAGGCCGTGAAGCGCGTGACGAGGCGGTTGATAAACTCCGTGACAAATATAAGTCAAAACTCCGCACCAAGAACGACCAACTGGAACGCGCCGAACTCGCGGTGGAAAAGGAAAAGTCCGAAGCCAGTTCCTCCACCATGCAGGCTGGTGCCTCCATTCTTGGCGGGCTGCTGGGGGGGCTCTTCGGGGCGAGAAAATCACGCCGCAGTGGGATCTCCAGTGCCACCCGTGCGATGAAGCAACGCCGGGACGTCGGCCTCGCCGAGGATAAGGTCCAACGCATCGCTGAAGATCTCCAGGAGCTCGAAGATGAACTCGCTGATGAGATCAGAGAGTTGGAAGAGAAATACGACGTTACCCTGACTCCGTTGGAGTCCGAGGTGGTGAAGCCCTTCAAGAAGGACATCGAGATCAAGTCGGTATCCCTCATCTGGCTGCCCTATGATCGTGATGACCAGCCGGTTTGGTAGATTACCGGAAGGGCCTAATCCAGAAAGGCGCAAGGGAGACTGAACATCAGCTGCGGGTATCTCCCCATGTCGATACCTAGCACTGAGGTCTTCTTCACCTTAATCGTGCCTGGATTGGCACCGATGAGAAATTCCACCAGGATCGAGAAGTCGGGCTCATGCCCGACAATCGCCACTCGGTCTATTTCCCGATAAGCCCGCAATTCCCTCACCGCTTCTTCGGGGCGCATTCCACAGGAGAGCCATGGTTCGATGGTAGGTTTGGGGCTCCCGCCCTCCGCGAGAATTTCGGCAGTCTCTTTCGCTCGCAGAACCGGGCTGGTCAGGAGCACATCGGGAATGAGATCCTGCTCGCAGAGAAAGTTGGCCACCCTTCGAGCCTGCTTCTGACCCTTTTCAACGAGAGCCCGTGAAGAATCTCCGGCAGGGTGTCCGTGATCTTCGGCAGTAGCGTGGCGGATGAGGAGGAGTTGCATAGCTTCCTTCTAAATACAAAAAAACGGGCGGCATGGGGAAAAATTATAAACGAAACTCCTCCATGCTTTATCGTCTCGCTCTACCAAGCCGCAAAAAATTCGCTCCTGAGCGTCTTCACCGTTCAATATTAACTTAACCCGGAGGCCACTGCATTGCTCTCCCTGCCAACAAATGCAGATGCAGATGTGGGACGGCTTCCCCGCCATCCTTTCCGTTATTAATGACTACCCGGAAGCCCTCTTCCTCGTAACCTTCCTGACGGGCAATCTCACCCACCTTCAGCATCATGTGTCCCAGTAGGGCGGCATCATCACCTTCCGCTTCCGCGATTCGGACAATAGGCTTCTTGGGAATGAGAAGGAGATGAACCGGAGCCTGCGGAGCGATGTCTCGGAAGCAGAAGCAAAGGTCATCTTCATAGATAACGTCCGCCGGGATCTCCCGGGCGATGATCTTTTCAAACAAGGTAGGTTCGGCACTCATAGGATGGATTGATTAAAGGACGACGGTGAGATTGAAGCGGCGCTCAGGAGCCACCGATTCCTCTTGGAACTGTCCGAGGAAAGCCACGATCTCCGACTTCAGTTGGAGGCAGGCCTTGGACATCGATTTCGCATTTCGGAGGATCTTCACGCTCTCTTCCAGATCAGAGAAGTGGATCGATTCGGCCCCGCTCGCCTTCAGGTGATCGATCTCCTCCACCAAGATGGGGAAGAAGAGGAGTTCATATCCTGTCCCTGCTTCCTGGGCGGCCCTCACCAATGACACCGTCACCGGTGGAGCGAGCTCGGTGAGATGACCTGCGATAGCGTCGCATCCGATCCGCCGTAGCATCGCGCGCATGCGGTCATAGAGATCCTCCAGCGGTAGCACCCGCAGCGGACAGCGATGTTCCAGATAATGCAGCACCCCTTCGCGGATGTCATCGATGAAGGGGAAATCCTGTCGATTGCTGGCCCGTGCCGCACGGATGAGGGCCTCATCGATCCACTCCGTCCCGTAGCCGATCACCTGATGGTGGCCAACCTGAAGAACGGGGAGATTTCCAATGAGGCAGATCATTTTTTCAATCTCTTCTTACTTAAAGAGCTTCCGCTGCATCGCATCCTGACGGGAGCGATTTTCCAGCGCTTGGATCTCGCGGATGAACTCACCCACATCATCGAACTGCCGGTAAACCGACACGTATCGCACGTAGGCCACCGGATCGATGTCGTGCAGCTTATCCATCACTTTAGCCCCGATGCTCGCCGATGGGACCTCATGTTGGTGGTCCTTGTGGAGTTCACTCAGGATCTCATCCACAGCACGGCCGATGCGATCCATCGAGACCTTCCGCTTCTCGCAGGCCTTCACCAGCCCGCGAAAGAGCTTCTCCCGGTTCATTGCTTCGCGGCTCCCGTCATTCTTGATGACCCGCAGCTCCGTTCGCTCCACCTGTTCATAGGTCGTGAAGCGCGATCCACAGTTTAGGCACTCACGGCGACGCCGGATCGTCGTGCCGTCCTTCGTGGAGCGGGAATCGATGACCTTGTCCTGATGGGATCCGCATTGGATGCAGCGCATGGTTTCGTGGGGAATCTCCGGAGGGAGTTGACCGCAGAATCCTCATCACTGTGGGAATCTGAAAGAAAAAAAGTCCATTGCAAATCCCCGGATCCGCGCATCCGCGAAAGTGGTTCGCAATTGCTCCTTTTTTCTCAAAAAAGCCCCTGTTTTCGATGTGAGTCGTTATTTGGTGATTAAAATTTTGGAAGTCATCCACATCGATTTCTGTGTCACCTAATTCTGTATTTCTAAGCTGTCCAAAATTTCCGAAAACAGCGGTTCTCCGAGGGAAGGGGAGGTGTAGAAAAAATCTTCCGAAAAAATCTTGCGACCAATCCGCGATGGTGGCAAAGAGTCCCCGCAACGCAGATCCTCCGGGACGAGCAAATTGCGGGTGTAGCTCAGTGGTAGAGCGCGACCTTGCCAAGGTCGATGTCGAGAGTTCGAATCTCTTCACCCGCT
>CALBVA010000111.1 GCA_937969125.1 uncultured Verrucomicrobiales bacterium
CTGTAGATGGGGAGGATATTTGGATGCTCCAGAGCAGCCATGGCCTTGGCCTCGCGGAGAAAGCGTCGGCGCGCGGTGTCATTGGTGACGAGAGCCGGCGAGAGGGTCTTTAAGGCGGCGAAGCGATCGAGAGCGGGATCACGTGCCTTAAAAACCGTTGCCATACCAGTGGTGGCGATGACTTCCAGAACCTCATAGTGACCTAAGGTGCCGATCATGCCGGGCTCGGAAGTCGGAGTGAGGAAATCAAGCCACCCCTCATCCGGCAGCTCACCGGCAGCGGGATAATGAGTGAAGGGGCGGGCCTTCAGGGCCGTGATGAGAGCGGTGAGATTAGGATCCTCCGGAGAGACGGTTTCATGCTCCAGCGGGGAGAGTGGGACGAGGGCCTCGAGCTTCGAAAGCGGGAGGCCTTCACCGGGAAGATCCGGCAGGAGGTCATCAGGATTGGCATCAAACCAAGCTTCCACCTGAGCAGCGAGGTCGGCAGGAAGAGTTCCTGCGAGCCATTCTTCAATCTGTTTGGGAGGCGGGCGATCCATGAGGAGGGTTCGTGGTTCATTACTCGCGCCGCTCCCGGCGATGACATCATTTCTGCTCGCGGGCGATCATTTCATCCTCCCAGCGCTCGGCATCGATAGACATCATCTTCTGCCGAAGGCGCTGGACGACGCGGTATTTCGTGACGGTGACGGCGTTCTTTTTCATACCAAGGTCCAAGCCCACCTCTTCCGGCGGGCGTTCTTTGAGAGCAGTTTCTGTGAAGATGGTCCACACCCGCTCACTGAACTCGGGTTTGATTTTCTCCATGGCCCAGTTGAGGAGGCGGATCTGGTAATCCCGGTCCCAGTCAGTCTCTTCCGAGCTATTGGGATCGGATTCAATCATCTCGATCAGCATGGTCTCCCGGGTGGTGACGGGTGCGCGTCCGGCCTTGCGGAAGTGAGTGGAGATGGCATTTCTCAGGACGGTGAAAAGCCAAGCCTTAAACTTTCCTTTCGCGGGATCGTATTCGAATCCCTTCATCGCCAACGAGATGGAGCGAAAGACATTCTGAATGATATCGGCGGTATCGGTGGGCTTAAGCTCACGCTTCCGGCAGTAGGCGAAGAGGAGTGGAGTATAAATCTCCACGAACTCCGCCCACGATGATTCATCCGCTTGATCGCGGAGTTTCATCAAGAGGGTGACGCGTGTGTTTTCGTCCTGCTGCAAGGCGGTGCCAGCTTATCGGATTCGTGAACGGTCACAATGTCTTTCATCACAACCATGTTCCAGAGCGATGCGCTGTCAGCAGTTTTTCCGGTCAGTTTTCTGCCTCACTACTTTGTGTTCATTGTCATCCAAGGATATGGTAGGAATATTCCACACACACATGAACAAGCCATTTCTTGCCCTGGCGAGTAGCATTCTGCTCAGCCAACACACTTTTGCCGCTCCGTCAGACGACCTCGTCGCTTATTGGGATCTTGATAACAATACCATCGATTCTGCTCCGGGAGGCACTTCGACAGACAACGGATTATGGATCGGCGGTGCGGAATATGCCACAGCAGGCCAGTTCGGCAATGCCGCCCAGCTCACTGGATCGAACCACATCTCAATCCCCTCAAGCAACGATCTGGCGCACCCCGGAGGGAACATAACAATCTCGGCATGGTTCACCGCCGATTCCTTTGATACCAGCTGGCAGGCCCTCATTTCAAAAGGAGAAGGGACCAACTACCGGATCGCGCGCCGTGGGTCCGATAATCAGCAGATAGCTTACGCGGGAGGATCTGGCGATATTTCCGGCGGGGGGGTCAATGATGGCCTCTGGCATCATGTCATCGCCATTTCCGAGGCAGGGAGTAACACCTTTCTCTACATTGATGGAGTGCTGGTAGCGACCGGAGCCTCCCCCAGTCTGACCGATAGCGGCTTGCCCCTTTTGATTGGTGAAAACCCGGTCAATACCAACCGTCGCTGGAACGGTAAGATCGATGACGTTTCTCTTTTCGATTCAGCCCTAAATGACTTTCAGGTCAAAGCCATCTACAACCTCGGTAAACTCTACAGCTACCCGATGGCAGATGTAGTCCGCATTCTGGATGCCCACGTCGCCGGACCTGGTGGATCGACACAGGTCGGCGAAGTGACCTGGAACTATGCCGCTAGCGACACCGGCAGCGGAGACTTCATCCTGCTCGGAACTGATGGCAGCGGGGTGGACCGGACCATCGGGCCAGCAATCACCGTATTCGGCAGCACACCCACTTTTATCTCCTCAGGAAATACTGCCACTCTCTCTTGGCAAATCACCCCGCCCTTCACCGGGGTGGTCATTGACAATGGGATCGGCAATGTCCTCCCGCAGACCAATGCCTCTGGCACTGGTTCAGTCACGGTCTCACCGACTGCGAGCACTAGCTACACTATTACCACGACGGGGCCGAATGGAACCTCCACGCGAAGTACGACACTCTTCGTAGATGTCGATCCCTCAATCCCACGCATTAATGAGTTCAGTGCGGATACTGCGACGACCGGCCTGCTCGATGAAGATGGAGCCAATGAGGACTGGATTGAAATCTATAATCCCGGTCCCACGGTCGCAGATCTCTCCACCTTCCACCTCACCGATAACGCCTTGCTGCTCAACAAGTGGTCCTTCCCTGCCATCGTGATGCAACCGGACAGCTATCTGGTGGTCTTCGCATCCGGTAAGGATCGCACCATACCGGGCAACGAGCTGCACACGAACTTTAAGCTCGGGGCCAAAGGTGAATACCTCGCGCTCACCCGTGACGGAGACAATGGCACCTTCGTCGCTACGAACGAATTTTCGCCGGAGTATCCGGAGCAGGAAGAGGGTTTCAGCTATGGTCTGAATCCCAACGGGCTGAGCCTTGGATTCTTCAATACCCCCACCCCGGGTACGCTAAACGGAGTGTCTTTCGAGGGCTTCGTCGCAGACACCATGTTCGATGTGGACCGGGGCTTCTTTGAAAGCAGCTTCCCTCTCACCATCACCACCGAAACTCCGGGTGCCACTATTCGTTACACCACGAATGGTTCCGAGCCGTCACTGACCAATGGCACCACTTACAATGGACCGATCACGATCAGTAGCACGACCACGCTGCGGGCGCGGGCTTTCAAAGATGGCTTTCAGCCCACCAATATCGATACCCACACCTACTTCTTCCTGGAGGATGTGCGAACGCAGTTCGCCAATGGAGCCGCTCCTTCCGGCTGGCCTGTCGGTTCGGTGAATGGTCAGGTCTTTAACTACGGCATGGATCCGGACATCACTAATATGCTGACCCCGCAGGAAATGATCGATGCCCTCTCCGCCATTCCCTCGGTGTCAATCACCACTACCCAGGCGAATCTCACCAGCAGCAGCACTGGCATCTACACCCATCCTAACAGCCGTGGACGGAGCTGGGAGCGACCCGCCTCCATCGAGTTTATTCACCCGGATGGCGCCACGCCAAATGTTCAGAGCGGTTGTGGCATTCGCATCCGGGGTGGCTTTAGTCGCTCGCCGGATAATCCGAAACACGCCTTCCGCATCTTCTTCCGGAAGGAATACGGCGCTGGAAAATTCAATTACCCTCTCTTCGGAAATGAGGGCGTGGATTCCTTTGAGAAATTCGATCTCCGCACCTCGCAAAACTACTCCTGGTCATTTCAAGGAGACAGCCAGAATACCTTCCTCCGCGAAGTGCTCGGTCGGGATCTGCAGGGCCGCTTCGGTGAGGAAAATACCAAAAGTCGCTACTACCACCTTTACCTGAACGGCGTCTATTGGGGCCTCTTCATGACCCAGGAACGAGCTGAGGCCAACCACGGTGAGTCCTACTTCGGCGGGGATGATTCCGAGTATGACACCCTCAAATCCTCTGGCCGCAGCGGCGGATACATTACCGAAGCCACCGATGGCTCCTTCGCTGTTGGGAGTGACTGGAGCGTCTTCTGGCAAATGGCCCGTGACCAGAAGGCCGCTCCAACCATTGATCGTTTCATGGAGATGCAAGGCTTAAATCCAGATGGCAGCAGGAATGAGAGCCTCCCTGTCTATCTCGATCTCGATAATCTCATCACCTATCAGATGATCATTGGTTACACCGGGAACTACGATGCCCCTCTCTCGGACTTCGTCGATGCTTCGAATAACTGGTATGCCATTCGAAACCGTGAGTCGGATGACCTCGGCTTCCAGTTCTTCGTTCATGATGGCGAACACTCGATGGGTGCCGGCGGAAAATGGATTGGCGCCAATGATCGCATCAACACTCCCAACGGAGCCGAAGACCGCCCGTTCTATAATAGGAGTAATCCCTCCTTCATTCACCTCGATCTTGAAGAGAGCACTCCGGAGTATCGCCTCCGCTTTGCCGATCGTGCGCATGATGCCCTCTTCAATGACGGCCTTCTCACCAAGGATCAGGTCTTCGCCACTTTTGAGAAACGCCGCGTCATTGTGGATCAGGTCATCGATGCAGAAGCCGCCCGTTGGGGTGACGCGAAGCGTTCCTCTCCCCTCCGAAGGATTAATTGGCAAAGTGAGGTGACCTCCGTGCAGAACCTCATGAACACCCGGAGTGAGACCTTCCTCGGGCACCTCCGCATTGCCAATCTCTACCCTGATCTCGATGCTCCCATCTACAGCCAGCACGGTGGTCAGATCGCGGCAGGCAGCTCCATCACTGCCAGCATCCCCGTCGATGCCACCGCCTTTTATTATATGATCGGTAGCGGCGACCCGGACACTACCGACTGGCAGGACGCTCTGGACCCCCGCCTCCTCGGTGGCATGCCCAATCCGAATGCCTCCATGATCGCCGCCGGTGATGGCGATGGCATTGCCATCACCTCATACGTCAACTCGGGCAACCTCTGGAAATACCTTGCCGATGGCAGTGACCAAGGGACCGCCTGGCGTGAGGTTGGCTTCGATGACAGCAGCTGGGATGAGGGTATTTCCGAACTCGGTTACGGCGATGGCGATGAGGCCACCGAGATTCCCTCCGGTGGGTTCGGCTCACGTTATGCCACCTCATACTTTCGCAAGACCATCGACATCCCAGACCCTGCCATCTTCGGCGACTTCGCCATGGAGGTCACCTATGACGATGCCTTCGTCGTTTATGTCAATGGCATCGAAGTGGGTCGCAGTGATGGCCTCTCAGCCAATCCCACCTTCGACGAATACTCCACCAACATGGTCGAGAACAACGCCACCCTGACCCTCCTTCTGCCGCCCTCAACCTTCCAGACCGGATCGAATTTGATCGCTGTCGAGATGCATCAAAATGGTGCGGGCAGCTCTGATGTCAGCTTCGACCTCGATCTGAAAGGCCGCCCCGCCGGCGGTAGCCCGGGCATCATCGTTATGATTCCCGAAGCCATCGATGGCCCTATCTGGATCAAGTCACGCAGCTATAACTCCGCCACCGGTGAGTGGAGTGCCTTGAACTCGGCCTTCTTCACCACTGCTCCGAACGCGACCTCCATGGATATCGTCATCAGCGAGGTGCACTACCATCCGACCGATCCCACCATGGCCGAACTCGCTGTTGATCCCACCTTTGATCAGGATGACTTCGAGTTCATCGAGGTTCTGAATCGCGGAACCAACACGGTGGATCTGGGCAATGCCGCCTTCATTGAGATTCCCATTGGCGATCACCTGGAAGGAATTCGCCACACCTTCGCGCAGGGCACGCTGATCGCTCCGGGGCAACGTCTCATCGTAGCGGCAAATTCCGCAGCCTTCGCCGCCCGCTACCCGGGCGTCACCATCAGCGGTGACTACTCAGGTCGCCTCGATAACACCGGTGAGTGGATCACCCTTGTCGATGCCACCGGTAATGTCATCGATAGCTTTCGCTACAATGATACCGCTCCCTGGCCACTGGATGCCGACGGCTTGGGGCCCTCATTGATCCGGAATAGCGCGGTCGATGACCTAGATCCCTCAGACCCATTGAATTGGTCCGCCAGCCCGACAACCGGTGGCAGCCCTGGTAGCTCAGATGGCTTCACTGGAGATCCGCTCGCAGACCTGGATGGCGACGGTAATTCCGCCATCCTCGAATACGCCCAAGGCCTTAGCGACAACGTCTCGTCAGTGGAGCAGTTCGCTACCTACACCGAAGTCATGGTTGGGGGAGTGGCCTACCCCGGCCTCTCCTTCCGTCAGGATCCTTTCGCAAGCGACGTCACATTGTTCATCGAAACCTCTGCGAATCTTAAAACCCCATGGACGGATGTGACTGCCAGTGGAGATGCTGTCTTCGTGGAAACCGTGAATGATCCTGACGGTATCCCTCGCCACACTTACCGACTGAGCAACTCGTTGCAATCGAGTGGTCATCAGTTTATACGACTTGGGGTCCGCTTCTGATTCGCCCAGAGCTGCGGCTTCGTTAAAAAACCAAAGCCGATGGATTACCGTCCGTCGGCTTTTTCGTGCCTTCAGAAGACGGACTAAAATCCCTTGCCATTTCCTCTAACGCCGCGACTGGTTGTTCAAAATCGCCACCATGTTGAATTTCATTTTCCATCCCGTCACCACCTTCTTTTTCGGTGCGATCGTAGCGATCCT
The DNA here is from genome assembly GCA_937969125.1 of uncultured Verrucomicrobiales bacterium. GTDB lineage: Bacteria > Verrucomicrobiota > Verrucomicrobiia > Verrucomicrobiales > Akkermansiaceae > SW10. The sequence goes on from CALBVA010000111.1 coordinate 6,596, forward strand.
TTTCATCGTGATTCTCCTCGTATCCTGCACCGGGCCGAATGATTCCGCGAAGATCGTGGAGGACTACCGGACCGCGATGAAGAAGGCCGGTGCCAATGGTCCCGCTCCCGGAACAGCGGAAGAGAAAGCCGCGATCGAGCGCTTCTCAAACTTCCTCAAAAACGTCGGCACGAAATCCTACATCGAGGAAAACACCGCCAAGGTTTACACTGAGGGTGCCTTTCTGGATGACACCATCGCGACCCATTACGGACCAGAGGAGATTAAGAAATACTTCCTCAAAACGGCTGACACCATGACCTCATTCGAAGTCACGATTGATGACAGCTCCCGCTCCGGACCAGACCACTACATCCGCTGGACGATGACCTTCGCCGCTCCCGCTCTCGCCAAAGGCGAGCCCATCGTTTCCGTAGGCATCAGCCAGGTGAGATTTGATTCTGAAGGAAAAGTCGCTTTCCATCAGGACTTCTGGGATTCCGGGAAAAATATCTATGGAAAGGCTCCCTTTGTCGGCGGCATGATCGGCATCGTTCGCAAGCGGATGAATGACTAACACCATCATGCCTCATCGAAAAAACAAACCGTCAACCGCTCTCCGGGTCATCGGCCAATGGCTGGACTCAGACTACCGTCGCGAGGACCAACCCGATCCCGCGACTCTTCCTGACCGGGTGAATTGGGAGCGTACCCTGCCTTTTATCTTTCTGCATCTGGGTTGCCTTGCCGTCTTCTTCGTAGGCTTCAGCTGGACCTCATTGATCGCGGCGATCCTTCTCTACATTGTGCGAATGTTCGCCATCACCGGTTTCTACCATCGCTACTTTTCGCACCGTTCTTTTAAGACCTCCCGCCCGGTTCAGTTTCTTTTCGCGATCCTGGGAAACAGCTCGATGCAGCGCGGACCGCTCTGGTGGGCAGCCACCCACCGGCATCATCATCAGCACTCGGATGAGGAGGAGGATGTCCACTCGCCGGTGCAGTCGGGCTTCACCTGGTCACACATCGGCTGGCTGACCTCGATGCGCAATTTCCCCACTGCCTACGAGCGCATTCCAGATCTCAAGAAATACCCGGAGCTGGTCTTCCTGAACCGCTTCGACCAACTCGTCCCCTTCGTTTACGGACTCGTGATGCTGGGCATCGGAGCCTTACTGGAATACTTCGCGCCCACTCTTGGCGTCACGATGTGGCAGTTCTTTATCTGGACCTTTTTCGTAAGTACGACAGTTCTCCTACATGGCACCCTCTTCATCAATTCACTGGCCCATGTCTGGGGAAAGCGACGTTACGAGACTGAGGACGACAGCCGAAATTCCTGGCTCCTCGCCTTCATCACCCTCGGCGAGGGTTGGCATAATAATCACCACCGCTACCCCCATTCCACCCGGCAGGGATTCCGGAAAAGGGAATTTGATCCGACATACTACGGGCTAAAGCTCCTCTCCTGGTTGGGACTCATCTGGGACCTCCGACCGGTCCCACAGCGAATTAAGGAGGAAGGTCGCGCCCCTCAATAAACCATGTCCGGAAAGCAACGCCTCGCCATCATCGGCACCGGGATCTCCGGCCTCGCCTGTGCCCATTTTCTGCGAGAAAAATTCGATCTCACCATCTACGAACAGGATGATCGCATCGGGGGGCATTCCAATACCGTCTTCGGAGACGCGGAGAAAACGATACCGATCGATACCGGCTTCATGGTCTATAATGAGGTCACCTATCCTCTGCTCACCCGGCTTTTTGCAGAGCTCAATGTCACCACGCAGCCGACCTCGATGTCCTTCAGCGTGCAGCACACCGGGGACCGGCTGGAGTTTAACGGCGGGAGCCTGAACCTGCTTTTCGGCCAGCGAAAAAATCTCCTGCGGCCCCGTTTCTGGAAGATGCTCTTCCAGATTAATCGTTTCAATACAGAGACCATCTCCGAGCTGGAGAACCCGCAGTATCCGGATCTCACCCTGGCCGAGTATGTCGAAAAACGGGGATACGGGCAGGATTTCCTCCGCTGGTATCTTTCGCCCATGGCGGCTGCGGTGTGGTCCAGCCCGCCGGAACGCATTGAGACCTTTCCCGCACACACCCTGATGCGCTTCTGGCATAATCACGGTTTTCTTGGGCTCGATACCCAGCACCCGTGGCGCACCGTCATCAATGGCTCGCGACAATATGTTGGCAAGCTCAGCGCGTCTTTTGAGGATAGTATTCATCGCTCATCGCCGGTGGCGGAGATTACTCAGGAGAATGAAATCGTACTGGCTGACGGCTCGCGGCATTCCTTCGATCTCGTCATTAGCGCAGCACATGGAGACCAGGCTCTGCGGATGCTTGCCAATCCCACCCCAATGGAAAAGGAGGTCCTTGGCCAATTCCACTACCAGGCGAATGAAGCCGTCCTCCACAGCGATCCCCGCTTTATGCCGCAGACCAGACGCTGTTGGGCGTCGTGGAACTACCGTATCGATGGCGGGAGGCATTCCACCATTTACTGGATGAATCGTCTCCAGGATCTCCCCGGCGACACTCCGTACTTCGTCTCCATTAATCCCTCCAGTCCCATCGCGGAGGATCACGTGGTTCAGCGGATCGCCTATGAGCATCCGCTCTTCGATCTGGAGGCCATCGCAGCCCAAGACCGCATCCCGGAACTCCATGCCGATGGTGATCACACAGGCCGCTACTACTGTGGCGCATGGCAGCGCTACGGCTTCCACGAGGACGGGCTCTGGTCTGCGGTGCGTCTGTGCGAGGCCATCCTGAAAAAAGATCCGTGGTCATGAAGGCCGACGTCTATGAGTGCAAGGTGATGCACCGGAGATTACGGCCGGATTCACGGCCCTTCTTTTACCACATCTTCATGATGTCATTCGATCTCGATGACATCCCGCGTTCATGGGTCCTGCGTCATAATCGCTTTGGCCTCCTGTCCATCCATGACCGAGATCACATTGACCTCGGAGAGCCCGGCGGCATCAAGGCGAACCTCCTCGCCTGGTTGGCCGAAAAGAAAATCGAGGTCCCCGCTGATGTCCGAATCCAGCTAGTCACGCTCCCGCGCGTGCTGGGTTATGGCTTTAATCCGGTCTCCTTTTTCTTCCTGGAAGATGGCCAAGGCCGCCCGCTTCTCGCCGTCGCAGAGGTCACCAATACCTACCGCGAGATGAAGCTCTTCCAGGTCGATGAACAGCAGCCCTCCGGCGCGTGGCACAAACGCATCGCGAAGGATTTTTACGTCTCTCCTTTCTCCGATCCCGGCGATGCCTTCGACTTCACCCTGCGCATCTCGAACGGGAAGCTCAGCGTGAACATTAACAACCTCACTGACGGCAAGCCGACCCTCATCTCATCCGTCCGTGGAATTCGCCAAAAGGCAACTTCCAGCCGCCTTCTTTGGTATTTTTTCAAATATCCACTACTGTCGCTCAAGATCATTCTCATGATCCACTGGCAGGCCGCCAAACTCTGGTTTCGCAAGGTTCCGTTTTTCCGAAAGGCTGACCGCCCCGAATCCCAGAATGAAGTCCTCCGTCCCCATTCCTCACTGAAAAAGAAACCGTGATTTCCGAAGCATCTCTTACCGTTCCCACCGATCAATCGGACCCCGCAGCTGTCAGCGGATTTGCCCAGAAGATGGTCTTTGCACTCCTGAAAAAGATGCCTATCGGCGGCCTCCGCATGGAGCTGGCCAATGGTTCCTTCCACTTCTTCGGCGAGCCCGGAAAGCCAGTCACGGCCCAGGTGAAGGTTCACCATGATGAGGAATTCTTCAAAGCCTGCGCCTTCTACGGAAACATCGGCATGGGCGAAGCCTATACCGCTGGTCTCTGGGACACGCCGGACATCCGGGAAGTCATTTCCTGGTTCATCCTGAACATGCAGGCCCTCCAGGGACCTGACACCGCCTCGGACAAGCTACCCGGCGTAAACCTCTTGAAGGTCGTCAACTGGTTCCGCCATCTCAAGCGCTCCAACACCATCGGCAACAGCCGGCGGAACATCTCCGAGCACTATGATCTGGGGAACGAATTTTACGGAACCTGGCTGGATGAGACCATGACTTACTCCTGTGCGAACTTTTCCAATCCGGACCATACCTTTAATGAAGCCCAGTCCGCGAAGTACGAAGCTCTTTGTACTAAGCTAAAGCTAAAGCCGGGCGAGCGGGTCCTGGAAATCGGATGTGGCTGGGGTGGGTTTGGAATTCACGCCGCCACTCACCATGGCGTCCACGTCACCGGCGTCACCATCTCGGAAGAACAAGCGGCCTTCGCTCGTGATCGAATCAAAAAGGCGGGATTGGAAGACCGCTTCGAGATTCTTCTGAAGGACTACCGCCACATCGAAGGTGAGTTTGATAAAATCGTCTCCATCGAGATGATCGAGGCCGTCGGTCATAAATTTCACGAATCCTTCTTTAAAAAATGCCATGAAGTCTTGGCTCCGGACGGCCTCCTGGTCATCCAAATGATCACGGTGCCGGACAATCGTTACAAGAGCCTCACCAAAGGGGTCGATTGGATTCAACGCCACATCTTCCCCGGCTCACTCCTCATGAGCATCGGTCGGGTCAATGAGGTCCTTCTGAAGACTAGCGATCTCTTCCTCCACGATCTCGAGGACTACGGCAGATTCTACGTGAAGACCCTCGCGAACTGGCATGACCGGTTCAATGACTCGCTGGAATCGATCAAGAAACTCGGCTTCGATGAACCCTTCATCCGTACCTGGAATTACTACCTGAAATATTGCGAAGCCGGCTTCGCCACCGGAAATATTTCCGTGGTGCAGGCGGTTTACTCCCGACCGAATAATCCCACCGTTGCCAGCTTCAGGCCAACCAACTAGGCGATGACCGACATCACGAACCAATCCGAGGAACCCACCCCGGAGAAGAAAGCGCCCTGGTGGAAGCGCTGGTTTGTGCAGCCCATCGCCCGTCAGCTCACACAGGGCATCACGGTGGAAAAGCTCTCCTGGACCATTGCGGCCGGGCTGGTCCTCGGCATCTTTCCCATCATGGGAAGCACCACCTTTATTTGCTTCATCGCAGCCTGGGCCTTCGGGCTGAATCAGCCAGCCATTCAGGTCGCCTGCCACGCGGTATATGCTCTTCATCTTGCCCTGATTCTCGTCTTCATCCGGGCCGGTCAATGGCTCCATGGTGCCGATCCCATCTTCTTTTCCATCACCGAACTCCTCGGACGTTTCAAGGACGACCCTGTCCAGTTTTTCCACGATTTCAGCCTCGCCGCCTGGCACGGAATCGTAGCCTGGGCCATCGTTGCCGTTCCCCTTTTCTTCATCCTCAAGTGGAGCCTCACTCCGATCCTCGGTAGGTTTGCCCGCCGGCTAGCACGCGAAGAGGAGGTGGCCTCGTGAACGACTGGCTCCTACTCGGCCTCGTCACGATGGCAATGTTCGTCATTTTCGCAGCTGCTTGGGCGTGGGGAAAGTCCCTCCATAATTACAGTCTCGTCGATGCCTGCTGGGCTTTCGGAATCGGGCTGTCCGGACTGGTCTTCACCATCTTCGGAACCGGTGATCTCTCCAAGCGAACCGCCGCCGCCGGACTGGCTGTCTTCTGGGGAGGTCGCCTTGGTCACCACCTTCAGAAACGGATTCGGAAGCATCACCCGAAGGAGGATTCGCGCTATACCGAACTTCGCAAGACGTGGAATGACCGCCAGTTTCTCGGCTTCTTCGAAGTGCAGGCTCTCTCGGTTATTCTCCTCGCCATGCCCTACTTCCTCGTCTCCCGAGATTCCTCGCCTTGGGGAATTTGGGAAAGCATTGGCATCGCCGTCGCCTTGATTGGGATCATTGGAGAAACCCTCTCCGATCACCAGATGTCGAAGTTCAAGGCTGCTAACCCAGATCCAAAAGCCGTCTGTAAGACTGGTCTCTGGCGATACTCCCGCCACCCGAATTACTTTTTCGAGATGGTGATCTGGATCGGCATTTTCCTTTTCGCCTGCGGCTCGGCCTACGGCTGGGTCACTGCCTACGCCCCCGCCGCCATTACCTTCCTCCTCCTGAAGGTCACTGGCATCCCGCCCACCGAAGCCAGCGCAGTGAACCGAAAAGGTACCGCCTACCTAGAGTATCAACGAACCACCAGCCCCTTTATCCCGCTGCCTCCGAAGGAGTGATTTCGTGCCCGAGATTTAAGCTATCGAATTAATTCTCTAAGCAACGCCTTTGGTCACGACCAGAATAATCGGGATAAAGCGGTGTGACTCATCAAGGCGGCATCTTATTAAAAGATCCTTTACCAACCCCCTCGACGTCCTGATCGAGTCCCTTCGCAAGATGGCGGAGTGCTTCATTGCCCACCTTCTCAAAACGGATCGCAGCTTTTTTCTGTCCCCGATTTTGACATTCGGACCATTCGCCGTCATAAGAATCACGCGAGCGAGTCGCGCCATCCTATACCCGATTCACCCGCATCGCCCCGGTAGTTCAACGGATAGAACAAGGGTTTCCTAAACCTTAGATCTAGGTTCGATTCCTGGTCGGGGCACCACTCTCGAAACATTTTTAATCAAAGAGTTCCGAGAAAGACTACCAATAAACCACCGAAAGAAATTCGGCTCACTTCTGGTCATTTCGGCCAATTTTTCTGAAGAAAACTAGTGATAATCTAGTCACTCCATTTTGCCAGATCGCTCCTTCTCTCATCTAGGCTCGATCTCCCTTATCGGCCGTTCGACGAGGAGCGGCTAGCCGCCTCAGCATCAAGAGACGTCCTTCTTGTTGCCGTGCCACCTTCGCCGTTCAGCTTACCCCGAGCATCTCTAGCGAGCACGTTCCAGACCGAACAAACGATTGCCGACTTCGGACTGATGCCGCGCGGAATGGTTCGAGTCAGCTGTTTAATCTGGCTACCATGATGAGGAATAGCCTTTTTTCTTGATATGACAACAAAATCAGACATATGTTTTCAAGTCTTTACGGATGACTTTTAAAACAATCGCAAACCAACCAACAAAATGCCCAAATTAGAATTACACGCTGTCAATCTCCATAATCCGTCTCACATGGAGTGGACTCATTCCGGACGCCTGTTGATCTCCCAATCCACTGCGGGAGCAGTCATGGACATCACAGAGGGAGGTGACATGCAACGAGCCAAGCCCTTTGCAACAGGGCTTAAGGGACCCGCCAGTATTTTACCCCTCAAAGACGGCAAACTCCTCATCTCTGAAATGTGGGGTGGGCGCGTCACAGATATCGCCGAAGGTGGGGACTTCTCGGAAGCAAAACCCTTCGTGGACGATCTTTCTGGTCCATACAGTCTTTGCCGGATCATCAAAAAAGACGGTGACCATCTCTACGTGACACAGAGCTTCAATGGACGCGACTCTTGGGTTTCTGAAATTACTGACGGGAAGTTAGATCCCGAGCGAATCGTGGACAACATACCCGTTAAGCCGGGTCATGTAGGAATTACCCCCATCGAGTCATGGCCAGACCGGTGGCAGAAATTTGCCTTGGGCAATTGCGTGAAGAACTGGGAGACGGATGGAATTTCCGGAAAGCGGCACTTCCTAGCCATCAGTGATCTCGGGCAAGTTCTTGAGATTACCGACGCCCAAGGTGACTATATGACCCTGGTGAAGGAGAAGCGTGCGGTGGCTTGGGGCTTGGATCAAGTGGGCGCCATGAAGCCTCACCCAAAGAATGATCTGATTTACATCACACAGCCTTGCGCCGGTAATGTGATGGCCATTAATCCCGATTCTCCCAAGAACTACCACTTCGATGCACCCGTCGTAAAAGGGTTCAAATACCCAAGTTGTATCAGATTCTCTCCCGATGGAGAAACCATGTATGCCTGCGATCAAGCCGATGGCGTGGTTTGGAGGATCACCGACTTTCAGTAAGGAATCCTTCGAGCCTCATCAACCGGTCAACAAAAATTGACCGGCCATCTAGATCATCACAAATTTTCGTATGGCCAAAGCAAAACGTTACACGCCCAAAGAAAAAAAAAAGATCCTTTCGTTTATCGCCGCAGAGGGACGCGGAGCACAGACTAAAGCGGTGTAAAAATTCGGCGTCACTGCCACGACCATCAGCTCTTGGAGAAAAAAAGCTGCTGCTACGAGACCTGAATCAGCACCCCTCGACGCTGCTCCCCGCTCTAAAAAATTGAAAGCCGTTCAGGAATATGCGTCTAAACTTTCGGAACTTGAAGCGACCAGGGCTAAGGTCGAGCCACTCGAAAAAGTCTGTTCAAAGCTTAAATCGAAAATTTAATATATCCCTTGACGGAGAGAAAGATTACCCAGTCTCAGCCTTATAAACAGCTTCTGGATTTTCTACTTGTCCAGCGTTTCGCTCGATGATTGTTATGAGCTATGCCCCTTAAGCGAGGACTTATTGATCACATTGTCACCACCGCCCTTATCGTTTCCACATCTTGGGCGACTGGAAGTGAAATTTCCTGGCAGGCAGGACCAAGCGATGATGGCGAGTTTTTCCAACTGAAGTTTCAAGCAGACCAATGGGTCTACTACGAGATTCAACAATCCAGTGATGGAGAAAATTGGACGAACTGGACAACGATATTCGGAAGCGGCAATATCGCCGAATTCAACCTACTAGAGTATCCTGATCCAACGACACAGCCTTCAAACCTTGCAGAGCTAGTCATCGACCCAAATCCACCGACATTGACGTCGATTACCCTCGATCAAGTAGAGAACGACAACGGAATCGTTCTCTATTGGAGTTCACTCGCCGATGGAACTCCCATGACCCTCCATCTCCCAACGAGGTCATTAAACGCAAGCTTTCCTCCTCTTATTAGACGAACCAACGACGCATTCGACATGACCTTTATCCGGCGTCGATCGATTCAACCTGAACTCATTCCATGGTCGAGTAGCCTAGGGAATGAAGATGCCGATTTACTGAGCACAGCTGTAGAATTCATTGATACGGTAAATACTGAAATAAGTAGCGGCACCTTCAACTCAGGAACCAATAGCGCTATGCCAGCACCCCTAGGGGCTAGGAAATTTTTTCGAGTAAAGCGAATCTACTTTGATTCAGATCTAGATGGCTTGCTGGATCACCAAGAAATGGCCTCCGGCACAAATCGGTTTGATGTAGACAGTGATGGTGACGGGCTTTGGGACGGGATTGATCCCCACCCGCTCATAAACGGAGCCCTAACAAATCCTCATGAAGCTGGCCTAACACCATCTGCCAATGCAAATCTAGTTGCGCTGTGGGATTTTGAGTCCACAGGAACAGACAACACAGGGTCAGTTACTTTTCCTTCGACATTTCCTCCTGGGGGCACCTCATGTAAGGCCTTCGCTCTTGCAAGTTGGGCTCCTGTGCAGGGCTTAGTCTCTCATGGCGGAGACCTCCGAGGAGTCGCCAGAGCTTTCCAAGCTAATGATGGGGAAATCCTAAAGGATGATGAAGATTTGTCGGTAGTCCTTTCTCTAAACCTCGTCAAAGACTCTCTCTTAAATCGGTCACAACGTATGGACATTTTTGCCTTTGGTGGGGCGGCCAGCGGATGGACTAAGTTAGAAGCAATTCCCAATCTCCATGCCTATTTTACGACCGATGGCAAAATCAGACTGAGCAACTATCGTCATGGGCCGCCAATAGGACAAGGTGGTAAACCTACAGAGGTTGAAAGTGACTTTGTTGAATGGACAATTCCCAAAAAAATCGACGATGGGAATTGGCACCAACTTGCCTTCGTTAGAAACAACAGTGAGTATCGGGTATTTATTGATGGCGTCCAAGTAGGCCTTCCAAAAATCGGAGGCGCAGGCCTAGATTTCCGCCCTGTCGGTCGCTACTTTATGCTAGGCACTAAGCAGCTTTGGAGACTAAACAGCACGGCAACTCTGGATGCTATTGTCGATCAAGTTCGAATTTACAACGACAATATCAGCCCAGAAACGGTGACCGAGCTCTACAATCAAGATGCGGACCTTGACGGCCTTTATGACCGCACTGAAGGCCCAAGCCGAAACTGGAATGACCGGAACAACAATGGCATCTTAGAGCCCGGAGAAACATTTTATCTCCTCAACCCATTCCGCTCTGACCCTGATTCAGCCGACCACGATCAAGATGGCCTAACATCACTAGATGAGCAGGACAATCACCAGACACTAGCCTACAAGCCTGATACAGACGGAGATTTATTGGCTGACGGCTGGGAAATAAACAATAGCTTAGATCCCCTAAGTTCTCTGGGAGACAATGGAGCAAACGGAGACCCCGACGGAGATCTAGTCAGCAACCTTCTCGAATATAATTTTCAATCAAATCCACAATCTGAGTTTTCCGACGGAGACAACCTTTCAGACTTCCATGAAATTTATGGACCTGATGGCGACATGAATACTCCAGATGGAACCAATCCTAATTACAGTGGTGACGACGGCGAAGCAGATCACTCGACTTCTGACCGCTATTCGCTCCGTCTTGGAATCGGGGATCAAAGCAGTTCCTCGTCAGAAGACTACATCATGGTTGTCCGAGAAATCGACTCCACAACAGGTCTGGAAAAATCCCAACCTGTCCTCATCCATCGTTCGGGAGAATTTGGGCAATATGAAGAAAGAGTTTACAATATATTCAATCGCTGGGAATCTTACACTTTCCAAATTGTCTGGTCCGGAACAAACAACTCCAATGACAAGCCTGATTTCGATTACACATTTAAGGTAGAAAAACTCGACGATAGCGAATCCACTGTGATTGTAGATTCACTGGAAGGTCGCGGCGGAAAATACTATCGTAATGAAGAGACCGACCTTCTTGGCCAAGTTCAGAGCGAAGACATCCAAAATTTTGATGCCGACATTCAGAAGAAACGCGTCGGAGTTGCCAAGCGCTTTATGGATCTGTGGGTAGATACCGACATGGACGGGAAAATTGAGATCGGTAAACACAGAGTCCTTGGAAGATCAAACGACGATGATAAAAATGAAGAAAATATTAAGTCTGTTATCATTGATGTAAATAACAACAACTCAGACAAAAACAACGTAATTGATAACCAAGATGATTTGTTAGACACCGAGATTGATCGAGAAGAACACACCTCACGTAACGTTCAGAGCCAAAAAAACAATGGAGGTCATCGCTTTGGAAGAGTCAGAATAACGTTAAGAGAATCCAAAGAACTTAAGAAACTCAAAAATGATACTCTAAAATTGCGATTTTCTACCCTGAACCCAGGTGGTAATGACGCCATTAGACTTTTTGGTTTTGAAAAATATTCTCAGCAACCGAACGAGCCTGAGATGATTGTGGGTCCAGGACAACCAACGGGAGAGATTGATCTTAGCAAAATTCTAAGTAGCCCTACTTCATCAGGAGCTGCCTTTGGACAAATCAGAACACGTGATTTTTTCGTGGAAGGTGTGACCTACGGCGTTGCTGATTTGGAAGCTGCAGCCCTGGAACCCACCGCACCTGGAGGAAACGTAAAATTGCTTAATATCGACCAGGTCCGTATTGCCGTTAACGTGGATCGGGTTGCTCAAGACCCAGCCAATATTGGTAAAGTCGATGCACGGTTGACCCGGGGACAATTCCCGCATCACGGAGGTTTCAGACAGACAGTCCCCAGTTCAACGCCAGTGAGAGCACTCAAGGGAAGACTTGTCTGCCGCCCTCCTTCCTTCAAAGACGGCCCTAATGGAGTTTGGGCGACCCAGCACACCTGGATGAGGGAGTGGGTTCTTCGACAGAATCAGATTGACGACACGAAAAGCTCGGGGTCGAGTTTCTGGATTGGCTTAAAAAGAACCGGGACAAATCCTGGAGAGAGCCAGGCTGGCGGTGCTTCTAGCTCACTACGATGGATCCAATTTGGTATTCGCTGGGTGCAAATACCCATTAACAAAATCGGGTTTGCTCCGACGGCCTACTTGGAGGCTGGAGATACCCTATTCGGGGCAAAAACCCTGAAACAAACTCTTCCTGACTCTCTAATAAATGGGCTTGGCGGTGGCATAGC
>CALBVA010000112.1 GCA_937969125.1 uncultured Verrucomicrobiales bacterium
TGGAAGCGTCCCCGCACGAGACGGAAGAAACTCAAGAGGCTCGGTCTGAGCGAAGAAACCGCGAGTAAAAGCGCCTACAATGGACGCGGCCCGTGGTGGAACAGCGGAGCGAGTCACATGAACCGTGCGTTACCGAAGAGAACCTTTGATCGACTCGGATTGGTCAACCTGCAGGAACGAATTCGCCTCCTTGAACAGACCTCGTCGCGATGAACCGCCGTGCTACGGAACCGTATGGCCGGTGGTGTGAGAGGTGGTAGAGGCGACCCTACCGCCTACTCGATTCACGTAAGGGCATTCCGGTAACCTTATTTTGAAGAACCAAAGCCCTGATTCCATAGGGGTTCCAAGTTGCCTTGAGTCTCGATAAAGAGGCTTGTCGGAGGTGCCCGTAAGAACGGCTTGTGAAAATTACCACCCTATCTTTCGGCGCGGTAACGTACTGAAGTAACGACCGGAAATCATCCTTTTTCGAGTCCAGATGAGGTTTGCCATTGAATATCTCGCTGAGCTGGGTTTCACCTCTGCCGGACTTCAGGTCCCATCGATCCTATTATGAATGTGTGCACTACTCCGAAGGCTTCCCATCAGGGATTCCTCCCCCGGCCTTTTGGTCGCATGAGTTCACTGGTAATGTTCGGGCTGCTTGCTGCGCAGGCTCCCGTCAATGCCACCAAGTTGAACTTCACTCCGCCTGTTGCGGAGTGTCCGACCGGAAACCCTTTTTCCGGACCCAGCCTCCCTTACAATGCCCTGCCCAATCCCAATATCTCCTCTGCGAATATTACGGTTTATTGGAATGAAATCGAGGGGGCAGGGGATGACATCTACGACTGGTCTGTCATCGACGACAAACTGAACGGCCCCGCCGCTCTCGGGAACTTCGTTAATCTCACCATCATCTCGGACAACGGCACCGACCGGCTCGCCCCGTCCTGGGTTTATGACAAGGTAGAGACCGTGATGATCCCTTGCGGATTCGTCGATCTCACTCTCACGAATTACAACGACCCCGATTACATTGCGGCTGCTGCTGATTTCATCACTGATTTCAATGCCCGCTATCTCGATAACAAGCGCATCCCTTGCGTGAAGATCCAGTTTCTCGGCACAAATTCCATCATCCAGGATGATGATTTCACCCCAATCGACCCACCCAAGCCCGACGACCTTGGTACTCCTCCTCCGGGCGGTCCCGGTGACGGTCCCGTTCTTCCTCCACCTCCTGGTGGTGGTCCTGTGCTTCCACCGCCTCCTGGTGGACCGACCGGCCCCATCCCGACCTGTGATGTTCCCGAGGAATTCCAGATTACGGATGACACCCTCGCGACAATCAGAGCACTCGCGGATCCTTGCAATTGCTGCTGCCTTCCCCAGCCTACACCGCTCGGGCCTCCGGTTCCGGATGGCTACTGCTTCCAGCTTACGGAGGTCATTCGCCCCCAGCATCTCGCTGACCGCGTCTGGTTCACCGTGAAGGGTAAGAATATCGGCGATGCCAAGCTCTGCGCCGACTACGACTTCGAGCTCGCGATCCTTGATCCGCTCGTTCGCAATGTTCCGCACATCAAGTCCGACATCAACGACTTCACGCTCGAAGATGCTGCCGAGATTCGCGAGTTCCCCTTTGATAATTCGCACATTCACTTCTCCGGAAGTGAGCCCAGCGGCGCCACCGTGCAGGTCGAAGCAAAGCGTAATACACCATACCTCCTGAACTTCGAATACATGGCGGATGCCACCCGCCCGTATCAACTCTTCGTCGATGGCGAGCCGGTCAATGAGCCCCTCATCTTCCCGAAGAACGTCAACTCCTACGGTGAGTTCAATTGGTCCTCCGTCCGCGTCGCGGTCCCGCTCACCAAGGGGCACCACGACATTAAGATCGCTCCCATCCTCGATGGCTCGGATTGCTCCTTCGTCATTCGCTGCTTTGAGTTCGCTATTGGTGCTGAGGACTGCCTCCGTGACCTCATTCCTGTGAATATCAACGCTGAGGAAATTTGCCCCGGCGAGGAGTTCACCATCCAAGTCGACTGGGACACCGTCAGCAAGCGCTCTGGCGACTATGTCCTCGCGCTTCGCCTTGTCTATAAAGGCTCTACCACCCAGCCCGATGACTGTTGGCAATCTCTCCGTGAGCGGAATGCCCAGATCGCTTTTGCTAATGATCTCGTTGTCATGGATTCCTACTGGGGCGTCGATAACGTCCTGCGCGGCGGCTACATTCTCCTGGAGGATCTCGGCGGCGGCGGCACCACCACCGTCATGAATGGCGGCTCCGGTGGCGGGGGCGGCACCGTCGGAAGCGGTGCCACTGGCTCCATGGATATCGGTAATGTGAACCTCGCCGGAGGAACCACCGCCGATGTTGATGGTACCTCCTTCACCCTCACCGGATCTGGTGCGGACATCTGGGGCAATGCGGACTCCTTCCACTTCGAAGGTCAGAATGACAATTCGAACACCGTTCAGCAGATCGCCCGCATTGATGCTCTCACCGCCACCCATCAGTGGGCCAAGGCCGGCGTGCAGTATCGCGATAACGACCGCGCGGATGAGAAGAACGTCGGCGTTTACGTCCGCCCGGATGGACAGGTCATCATGCAGTGGCGTGCCGTTCGCGGACAGGCTAGCGCCCACGCTCCACTCGTCGGCGGCACCGGTCTGCCAAAGTGGGTCAAGCTTGATAAAAATGGCAATGACTACACCGGCTACTGGTCGCTCGATGGCATTACTTGGAATGAGATCCGCACGATCACGATCAACATGGGGTCGAACAACCTCACCGGGATGGCCTTGACCTCCCATGATAATGATCAGCTCGCGACCGCGCAATTTGCCAACTACTACGTCGGGGACAATCCTCCCGTGCCTACTCCGGACACTCCGGATCCCGATCCGAACGCTCTCGCGGAATTCCGCTATGACTTCGGTGATGATCGCTTTGAGGTGGCCGATGGCTTCACTCTCTTCGAGAAGGAACAGACCAGTGGGGTCATCCGTTGGGACAGCAGTGCCACCCTCGGTTCTACCAGCCACTCCGGTGGTCAGATGAATGACGCCTTCACCCGGAGCTTCATCTATGGTCGCGCCGCCCGCACCCTTTCGCATGACGTTGCGAATGGCACCTGGCAGGTGGAATTGACCTTCGCTGACCAGCATGCGAACGAGAACATGACCGTCGCGGCCGAAGGGCTCATGATGGACAGTGACATCGATGTCGGCGCCTACGAGAAAAAGATCGTCTCCTTCGATGTTGAGGTCGATGACGGCGTTCTGGACATCGAGCTGGGTGACAATGACGACACCAAACTCTGGACCGTCAGTGGCATGGTTCTCCGTCAACTGGCGGAGGCTCCCGCCGCCGATGCCTTCGAGATGAAGATCGACTTCGGCCCTCCGGGTGCGCCCGTTGCTGCCGGTTGGATTGGCATCACGGAGGACCACCGTTCCGGTCCCATCCGCTGGACCAAGTGGGGCTACGCTGATCCTGACCGTGGACCAAATCGCACTGGCAGCAGTGACCTCCACCGCGATCTCGTCTTCTCCCGCCACGACCGCGACTTCATCGTCGAAGTTGAGAACGGCGACTACGAAGTCAGCGTGATCCTGGGCGATATCCAATACCGCCACGATGATTACTCCGTCTCGGTTGAGGGAGTGGAGATCGGTCGCGTGACCACTGATAAGAACTACGAGACCGTCACCGCCGACACCACTGTCACGGATGGCGAGCTTACCTTCAGTTTTGAAGACCACGGAGGCTCGGATCAAAACTGGGCTGTCATTGGCCTGACACTGAAGCGGAAATAAGCTTATCCTAGCTCCCATGAAGCCGGGAGTTTTTGCAGGAGTCGCCCTCGTCATCGTGACGGTGGGCGGCTTCTTTTTTTTACGGGATGAGCCTAAGCCGCCTGTTGTGCGATCGCAGGCAGGGGAACGCACTCTATCGATCCGCATGAGCCCGGAAGAGCGCCGCGAAGCTGCGGCCCGTGATCCCCGCTCACCGCAGAATCTCATCGTGAACTACTGGGCGACTAAAGACTACGATCAGGCTGTCGAAGCCTTCCGCGATTGGCTCCAATCCGACCCCGCTGCGGCTCTCGATTTCGCCGGAGCAATGAGACGCCCGCTGAGGGTTTCTCATTTTTCGCCTGTGATTAAAGCCTATCTCGAGACCCTCTCACCGGAGCTCGCGATGGACCATACCTTGCGGATCGGTAATGATCACCGTGTCCAGGAGTCGGTCTCGGCTGATCTCTTCGCCGACTGGTTCTCTAAAAGTCCCGCAGCTTCCATCGCCTGGCTGGAAGAGCATCACGCTGCGCCCTTTGTCGAAAACCTTGCTGAGCGAATCGGCCGTCTTGGGAAATTCGGTGATCCGGAAAAAGCTTTCGAGTGGATGATTGCCGTGAAGGAGGAGCACCTCCGCCAAAAACTGATTCGCGGCACGATGTTGGAGTGGCTCCACACCAAGCCGGAGGAAGCGGTAGGATATCTCAATGCACTCGAAGACACCGCGCCCTTCGATGATGCCGCCTATGCTTACGCCGAAGACATTCTAAAAATCAATCCGGACATTGCGATGACTTGGGCCGAGGGCATCGTGAACGAGAGCCTGCGGAGCATGATTCTCAGCCAGATCGAGGCTCACCGCGCCGGGGCGGAATGACCTCAGCATCATCGGTTTCGTGGATTTTTAGTGAACAAAATGTCTCTATGTTACGTTTTGTCTTTAGAAAACCATGAATAAACTCACAACGAAACTTCAAGAGGCACTGCAAAGTGCCCAACAAATTGCACTGCGCTCGGCCCATCCCGAGCTCCGTAGTAATCATCTTCTCCTGGCCCTGCTTCAGCAAGATGGGGGGATTGTAGCCCCGCTCATCGAAAAGGCCGGGGGTAATCCGACCTCGCTCAAGGCCGCCGTGGCCTCCGCTTTAGAAGCGGAACCACGGGTGCAGGGTGCGGGATCTCAACCGCAAATGAGCTACGGTCTCCGCAGTGTGCTTGATCAGGCAGATCAGATCCGCGAAAAAATGGGCGATGATTTTCTCAGTGTCGAACACGCCGTGCTCGGCATGCTGAAGGATGATTCACCCGGCGGGAAGCTGCTGAAGGAGGCCAATCTCACCGCCGGTAAGGTGGAGTCTGCCCTCAAGGAAATTCGCGGCTCGCAGAAAGTCGTCGATGAAGACCCCGAGGGGAAATATCAGACACTCGAAAAATACGGACAGGATCTCACTGCGAAAGCCCGCGAAGGAAAGATCGATCCCGTCATCGGTCGTGACGAAGAGATCCGCCGCGTTCTTCAAGTCCTCAGCCGCCGCACCAAAAATAATCCGGTTCTCATTGGCGAACCCGGCGTGGGTAAGACCGCCATCGTGGAGGGGCTGGCCCGTCGCATTGTGAGCGGAGACGTCCCGGACTCGATGAAGAATAAACGCCTCATTGCGCTCGATCTCGGCGGCATGATCGCCGGCGCAAAGTATCGCGGCGAATTCGAGGACCGGCTCAAAGCCTTCCTAAAGGAGGTCACCGACTCGGACGGGGAGATCATTCTCTTCATTGACGAACTTCACACTATCGTCGGTGCCGGAGCCAGTGAGGGCGCGGTCGATGCCTCGAATTTGCTGAAGCCGCAGCTGGCCCGTGGCGAGCTCCGCACTATCGGCGCGACGACTCTGGACGAGTATCGCAAATACATCGAGAAGGACGCCGCTCTGGAACGTCGCTTCCAACCCGTGAAGACGGATGAGCCGAGCGTGGAGGACACCATTGCCATCCTGCGTGGACTCAAGGAACGCTACGAAGTGCACCATGGGGTGCGCATCAAGGACGGGGCTATCATTGCCGCCGCCACCCTGAGTGACCGCTACATCTCCGACCGTTTCCTCCCCGATAAGGCGGTGGACTTGGTCGATGAAGCAGCTTCGCGCTTGAAGATCGAGCTCGACTCCATGCCTACGGAAATCGATCAGTTGGAGCGTCAGATTATGCAGCTGGAAATGGAGCGTCAGGCCCTCGAAAAAGAGACCGATGACGCCTCGAAGAAACGCCTTGCCACCGTGCAGGAGGAGATGGCGAATTTGAAAGAGGAAGCGACCGGCCTCATGGCTCAGTGGCGAAAGGAGAAAGGTTCCATTGATGAAA
Source organism: uncultured Verrucomicrobiales bacterium (assembly GCA_937969125.1). Lineage (GTDB taxonomy): Bacteria > Verrucomicrobiota > Verrucomicrobiia > Verrucomicrobiales > Akkermansiaceae > SW10. Next base: position 6,157 of record CALBVA010000112.1, read on the forward strand.
TCCGCGCCCTGCAGGAAGAGATCGATGCCCTCCGCACCGAGGCTGAGCAGGCCAAGCGGCTCGGAAATCTCGGGCGTGCCTCCGAGATCACCTACGGGAGTTTACCCGATGCCGAGAAAGCCCTCAAGGAACTCGAGAGCAGCGAGATCAGGGACAATTCCGCCCGCATCCTGCGCGAGGAAGTCACTGAGGAAGACATCGCGAAAGTGGTAGCGACCTGGACCGGAATCCCGGTGAGCCGCCTTCAAGAAGGCGAACGCCAAAAGCTCGTGCAGATGGAGGAACGCCTAAAGGACCGCGTCATCGGCCAAAAGCCCGCCGTCCTCGCTGTTTCCAATGCCGTCCGTCGCGCCCGCGCCGGACTCCAGGATGAGAATCGCCCCATCGGCTCTTTCCTCTTCCTCGGACCCACTGGGGTGGGAAAGACCGAGCTCTCGAAAGCTCTCGCTGAGTTTCTCTTCGATGACGAAGGCGCCATGGTGCGCATCGATATGTCGGAATACATGGAGAAGCATGCCGTCTCCCGCCTCATCGGAGCCCCTCCGGGATACGTCGGCTATGAGCAGGGTGGACAGCTCAGCGAGCATGTCAGACGAAAGCCGTACTCCGTTGTTCTTTTCGATGAGATCGAGAAAGCCCATCCGGATGTCTTCAATGTCCTCCTGCAGGTCCTTGACGACGGACGCATCACGGACGGGCAGGGGAGAACGGTCGATTTTCGGA
>CALBVA010000113.1 GCA_937969125.1 uncultured Verrucomicrobiales bacterium
CCCGGCAATACAGGCACAATACTTCCTGGCGAGTAATGATCTGGAAACCGGTTCCCTCGCCGTGACTATCAAACCGGATTCCATTGCCTCTCCTGATATTGAGGTAGGGCAACGCGCGCAGTGGCGATTCCTCGTGGTCCCGGGAGCGCCTGATGACCCGAGCAACCCATGGCGAAATTCCGGAGACTCTGTTGCCAGCCTTTCTCCAGGAACTTATCTCATCGAGTGCAAGGAGATTCCTGAGCGAAGCACGCCAGCACCCTTCGCGGTGGAAGTCGTGGCGAATGCCTCGCCTGCCCCGATTCTGACCTACCTTCTTCCAGACACCGTAGCAGCTGGGCAGGAGCCTGCCATCGTCCCTTTTGAAACAGTGTCCACGGCTGAGGACCTTCCGTATCATTTTGTCGGTCAAATCCGTTCGAACCTAGGATCCGCGACTGGCTTTACCATTCTCCCCCGGGTGGTCCTCACTGCTGCGCATACTGTCTTTGACGAGGCCTCACTTTCGGTTTCGCCCAATGTCCAATGGCTTCCCCAGCGTGATGAAGCTTCTTTTGAGCCTAGGCCGCTTACGCCGAGGGGTATTCTGATTGAAACGGACTACGCCGCACAACGAAGCCTTGAAAATACGCCTGGAACTTTCTCTCCCGAATCTCGCGTCCACGATGTTGCGGCGCTTTATTTTGAATCTGATGCTTCACGAGGGGCTTCCTCTGGATGGCTCGCCTCAGATCTCACTCCCAACGAGTGGCTTACTTCCAACGAGCTCAAAACCCTCGTCGGGTATCCGGTCGAGGGCATCCCCTCAAATGCCATCGGGCGCATGCACGCAACACCTTTCGCGGACCTTAATTTCTTTCAGCTTGGCAATTTCCCCCAACTTTATGTCACCACTGATATTCGAAGTTATCCGGGGAATTCTGGAGGTCCACTTTGCATTCGCTTTACAAATGCATCAAATGAAACGTCATACTACCCTGCTGGAATCTACCTGGGCGGTCTGAACGAAGCGATTGTCCGCACGTTTGATAGCTCCATTCTTGAGCTCATCGAAAGCGCTCAAAATCGGGCCCTTGATCCCGAAAACGGGAATGTGGGAGGAGGCATTACGCTTGCGTCGATATCTCCCTTTTCTGCGCCTAACACCCCTGGAATCCTCCAAGTCATCATCGAGCCTGCCTTAGCTCGTGAAGCCAGAGCGGGGTGGAGACTAAATCCCGAAACTTCCTACCGAATGTCTGGGGGAATCTTAGCCGGACTCCAGCCTGGCATCTATCGTCTGGAGCTGCCCAATATTATCGGATTTTCCCCTCCATCGCCTCAACAAGCGACGATTCAGGGAGGGGCCACCAACGTTCTCACCTTCACCTATCAATCAATTCTCTCGGGGGTCAATCAATGGCGTTTGGAGAACTTTGGAACCTCCGAAAACTCGGGAAGTGCGGCCGATCATTTTGACTTCGACTCAGATGGGCAGAGTAACTTTGCCGAGTTCATCGCTAACACTGACCCGAAGGATGAAGACGACTTTTTACGTATCGATACACTGACACGAACCACTTCCGCCCTCACTCTGACCTTTAAAGGAAAACGAAACCGGGTTTACCAACTACAGAGATGGATTCCCCGCGAGACCGACAATTTTCCCAATTGGGGCAATATAGAAACTTCTCAGCTACTTAATGACAACGATTCCAGTTTCTCACTCTCCGATAATTCGCCACCTGAATCAAAAGCACTCTATCGAATATCAGTTAAGTTACCTTGATATCTTTATGGGATAATACAAAATACTCACTCAAAGAACATTATGATGTCCCAAATTACACTACACAACAAAATTAGCGAAAGGCGACTCAAGATTGATCTCCCTTACTTAGTTAAACCATCAAAAGAATACTTTAAAGTCGAGGAATGACAACACATACGCAAACTCAAAGCTTTCCAAAACAATCTTGAGATCAACCGTATTCTCAATACCCCTATCAAATCCTATATCGATATCGTGAAATCTTTCTCCCTACTAACACTTGATTGGAATCCTCCTAAAGAGAGCATTCCGTTCAGCTCACACGCTTCCCATGACACACAATCAGATTCGGTCTATTTTAGCAACTGCGAGGGATACTTTCAACGACGTCCTGATGGCTACGCTTCCCTGCGGGATTTTCGGAAGCGTTTAGACGAATTAGTAGACGAGAAGCAGGGCATCAAAATTCGCTGCCATTTCAATGCCTTCGCTTACGCTTTTCTTGTAGGAACGAAGAATCTCGACTTTCATTTTCCGGAGAAGCGAGAGAACCCTTTTCGGACAGAAGAGGCGACCTTTCGCAACCAACTAAGGCAGCTTGAACGGTTCGAGCAGTTGGGTGAGCCGCTCCCGAAGCCCGCTGGGATCGACGCAGAGCGTTATCTTGAGATCCGATCTTTATTGGGCCGCACAACAGCTCGCGATGAGCGTTGGGTGGCTGCTGAGCTTCTTGTTTCCGGCCCAGCAAGTTTAGAAGAATTGCATGATACGCTGGGGAGTAATAAAGGACTATTAGCGGGAATTTTGAGAAGTTTCGCCGGGCTCAGAATCACAGAATCCCGAGATGATGATCAGCGAACGATGATTCGGAGGGAAGCCTTACCTTACGTTTACTTTTTGGTTCGCGAGACAATGGGAGTAGATCCACTGGAAATTTTGGCACGTTAGAAATCTGAAACCATGGATGAAATTTTACAGAGTTTCTTGAGCCCTTCGGTCTTGGTTTACATCGCCGGGGTTCTGGCCATCCCCTTCCTTGCGCCATTGATCACGCGAGCAAGACAAAGGAAGATTATTCGGAGGCGCCGCGCAGCTGGACTGGACGATCGAGTCTTGAGTAACCCTGGAGACGGGCTAGCCAGACGGAGGAAGGAATCCCTCACCGAAACAGCGATTGTTTTTGCCGCCGTGGTCATACTGCCCGTGCTGATCATGATGGTGATTTACTCTCTTCCGATTGGTTTGGAGGCCAAGAATTCGGAGACGGAGAAGCTAAAAATTGCTTTCGGAGCCTTTCTACTTTGGACTTTGGTCAGCGGCACTTCCGTAGCGAAAAATTTCCTCGGTGGACTGGCTTTCCGCTGCCTGTCTTCTTGCTCCAATGCCATCCAAGTGGGCGATCGAGTGACGGTTACCGATCACCATGGCGTGGTGAAGGAGATCGGGATCTTCTTCACCAAAATTCAGACTCTGGATGATGATCAGGTCTCGATTCCCTCAGCGATGCTCTTAGATGAGATCCTTGTTTCCACCAATGCCGGGCAACGCGCTTCCATGGTGAACCTTCCCTTCTATCTGCACTCGGTATCGGACGCGAAACAATCAGAAGAAGCCGAAAAAATCATCTGGGAAACCATTCAGTCTGCCACGCTTTTCGATCCGGCCCACCCGCTGAAGATCTTCTTGGCCCAAACAAACGATTCTTTAGTTCTGACTGCCAAGTGCTATGTCACAAGCACATACGCGGAAGCAGAATTCCGAAGTGAAGTTACCAAGCAAGTGCTCAAGGCGTTCGGTGAAAAGAGCATTCGTTTAGCAAACCCTGGAACAGAATGAAATCTTCACAATCACTCCC
>CALBVA010000114.1 GCA_937969125.1 uncultured Verrucomicrobiales bacterium
GAAGAAATTACGACGACGGAGATCTATCTCCATGTGGCGATGGGAGCAAATGGATTAGGGGTGGTCAGCCCGCTGGATATGGCAGGGGCAGGGGCAGGCGTGAAGGGTGAAGGGTGAATGAGCTTTACTGAGGGGGAGAGAAGCGTGAATTTTCACAGATACCCAAGGAGCACACCGTCTTGGTTTGGGGGCTTATTGATCTTATGAGACCTTTTGTCTTATGGAGCTGGGGACTTGGTCGAGTCTGGAGGGTTTGGCATGACGCTTGGAATTCCCAGAAGGGCATATCGAGCGTCGTCACGGCTCCTTTGACAAACTACTAGCTCTTCCGGCATGTCCGACTATTCTCACGGCAGTGGCTTCATTTACTTTTCAATCCCTGAACCTCCGGGCGGAAATCGGGGGAAATTCCTATGCGCTAAATCTGGACGGGGAGACGATCATGCTGGATGCGGGGATGCACCCGAAGGAGGAGGGACCGGATGCGATTCCGCGGTACCAGGAGGTGGCTTACGATTCGGCGGCGGCGATTGTGATCACGCACTCACATCTGGATCACATTGGCACGCTGCCGGTGGCGCAGCGCGATCAGCCATCGGCTCCGGTTTATCTAACGGCTCCGTGTGCAGCGCTTGGGGAGGCTTTGCTCCATAATTCGGTGAATGTGATGAACAGTCAGCGGGAGGAACTGGGGATCAATGAATACCCGCTCTACCACCATCGGGAGATCGATTATCTGCGCGATCGCTGGATGATCCGGCCCTACGAAAAAACCTTCACGCTAGACCCGCTGAAGAACGGGGACGAGAGCGAAACCTCGCTGACCTTTTATGATGCGGGACACATCCTGGGCTCAACCGGGGTGCTCATTGAAAAGGGCGAGAAGACGATTTTCTACACCGGGGACGTGCATTTCCAGGGACATACTCTGATCCAGGGAGCCCGCTTCCCGGAGCTCGATGAACCGGATCTCCTGATCATGGAGACGACACGTGGCGCGGATGAGCGACCGACCGATTACACGCGCGCGGACATGGAGGCGAAGCTGGCCGGATGCATCAAGGATGCGCTGGAAGCCGGTGGCTCGGCCCTCATCCCGGTCTTCGCGATCGGCAAGACGCAGGAGGTGCTGACGATGATCGATAATTTTAAGGAGGAGGGTCTCATTCCCGAGCAGACGCCGGTCTTTATCGGCGGGCTGAGCACGAAGATGACGATGATCTACGATAGCTTCTCGGACTCGACGCGGCGGCATCGCCCGGGCTTCGAAATCCTGCGCGACATGAAGGTGAATACGGGGAACAAGCGCAGACGTGCGCCCATCGAATACAAGCCGGGGGCGATTTACTGTCTCTCCAGCGGGATGATGAGCGAGAAGACGACCTCCAATATCTTCGCGCGAAACTTCCTACAGAATGAGCTGAATTCGCTGCTCTTCGTGGGCTACGCAGATGGTGCGACTCCGGCGGGGGCTATCAAGGCAGCCTCGACCGGCGACACCATCCGGCTGGATGGGAATCATAAGGTGCAGCTAAACTGCGTGGTGGAGGAATTTGATTTCTCAGGCCACGCGCGGCGTGAGGAGCTGCTGGAATTTGCGGTGAAAGCGCGTCCGAAGAAGCTTCTACTGGTGCACGGCGATCCGCCGGCGGTGGCATGGTTTCAGGAAAAGCTGGCGGAGCAGCTGCCGGAGACGGAGGTCATTGTCCCGACTCCGGGCGCGAAGATTAACTTTTGAAACCGGGGACGGTTTCCGAAAGGTGGCGATAAATGACAGCCTTTTCGCGACTGCCGAGGTGGTTCTGCGTTTCGTCGGCGAGGGCTTCACGAAGGTGATGAAGGACGCGGGTACGCACCATCGGCGGGAGGGATTGAAAGGCGAGCGAGTGGATCATGTAAGAGCAACGGTATTTGAAGAGACGCTGGAAGAGTCGGAGGGTTCGCAGGCTTTTATTCTTCGAATCGCGGACGGCATTTTTCGCGAAGGCTTTTTGGAAGGCCTCGCCGCCCTCTGCGCCGTCGCCGGAGATTTCCACTTCATCAGTGAAAAGGAAGGCTTCCACGATCTCCTGCGCCGAGGTGTCAGCAGTCCGCCAGGACATGCCGGCGGGTGAATCGAGTTCGTCTTGGGAGCCGAAGGATTTTTGGAAGTAGCGCGAGCGCTTATAGTTCAGCTTTGCGCTGGTGATCAGGTTATGGGTGCGGCATTGGTGCTCCAGGACCATGAGGGCGATGACATCGCTGGTAGGCTGGAGGTATTTCTCAGTGTCGATGAGTGCCGTGAGATCCTTCAGTTCGCTGAGCTTTGCAGGGAAATCGACCTCACCCAGCGGGCTGTCATTGACCCAGCGGTTCCCGAGGTGTGGTTCGCCGATCGCCCCGGTGACATACCAGCCGCCCCAGCGATCCTTGATGGGGGTGGCATCGGTGACCAATGAGGTCCCGGCGCTGAGGATGGCGTGGCTATTCTGATCCGGAACGACGGAGCGAATAAACATCCCAGGTACCCCAGAGGTGCGTGAGGTGGCGTGGCACTGGAGGCAGGAATCAGTCTCACGCACGATGCGGGGGAGCTTGTCCCCATAAGGCGGAGTCAGGGTGTAGAAGACGGGACCGAGGGTGGGGTCCTCAATGATCACCTCGACCTTGCCGCCGGGCACCCAGCCAACATAGGTATCCATGGAAAAGTAGAGAGCGCGCGGGTTCCGCTGGCTAATGAGGGAGTTTTGCAGACTAGTCTTCGAGAAGACGAGAACCTGGGACTCGATGGGAACTTTGAG
>CALBVA010000115.1 GCA_937969125.1 uncultured Verrucomicrobiales bacterium
TGATCTGGGCATCCATGTAGAATGAGACTGATCACGTCACCGCACCAGATCCAGATGGTGGCAGTGTTTCAGTCGCTTACGTTGCCTTGGCAATAATCTCCAAATAGATCTCCGGCCATTCCTCTCCAAGCGCCATATCCAAGGCCTTGCCGATTTCTTTCTCGTGCAGCGGTGCCGCGTCTGCCGCCGTCTTTCCTGAACGGCAGCTGAAGTCCCAGAAGTCAGTATCTTCCGGCAGCTTCTTGCTTCGCTCCCGCTTGAGATACTTCCGTACCTCGCTCTTAATCTGATCACCGAGACGGGCCGGCTTGTGCCGCTCAGAAGTGAGAGGAAAGACTTTCTTCATGGCGTTCCTTGTCGGTCGCACGATCAGCTTTGTCGAGCTTTGAGGGCCTACGGCCCGGAGTTTCAAATTTTTGGCTCTCCGCGAGGTGCTCGCTTCTCTACCGAAACCAAGCTTGGCTGACTCAAAATTCCATACCCACGAATGAGAACTAATCCCAGTTGTAGCTCGATACGGCTCATACCGGGACGGCGAGTTCCTCAATGATCTCCCGCACAATCGAATCCCCATCACGTCCGGCATAGTGGGCGTCCCCTTCCAGAACGAGGCGGTGCCCAATAACCTGCGGAGCGAGGGACTGGATGGTTTCGGGGAGGACAAAATCCCGTCCCTCGAAAAGGCTCAGAGCCTGGGCGATGCGTAGGAGGTTCAATGAAGCCCGCGGGCTGGCGGCGAGCTTCACCTCGGAGCGTGATCGGGTCGCTGCAACGAGACGGACAATGTATTCCTGGAGTGCCGGGGTGATGCCAACCTGAAGGACCTCTTGTCGAACTAAGAGGATCTCCTCCGGGGTAACGACCGGTGTTAAAAAATCCAGCGGGTGTGATTCCGATTGGGCATCCAGAAGAGCGACTTCCTGATCGATGGAAACATAACCGAGAGAACATTTCAGAGCGAAGCGATCCATCTGGGCCTCAGGAAGCGGATAGGTCCCGCGGAGCTCCACCGGGTTTTGAGTGGCGATGACGAAAAAAAGATCACCCAGGTCATAGCGGGTCCCCTCTACCGTGACCTGCCCCTCCGCCATTGCTTCCAGAAGGGCACTTTGGGTACGGGGAGAGGCACGATTGATCTCATCAGCGAGCAGGATGTCACTGAAGATCGGACCCCTATGGAATTCAAAGCTGGCGGAGCGGGAGTCCAGCACGCTCACTCCCAAAATATCCGAAGGCAGGAGATCCGGTGTGAATTGAATCCTCTGAAAATTCGCCTCACCAATGGAAGCTGCAACGGCCTTGGCGAGGGTCGTTTTCCCGGTTCCCGGATAGTCTTCCAAAAGGACGTGGCCACCCGCGATCATCGTTGAAAGCACCCTCCTCACTGTCTCGTCTTGTCCCAGCATGACTCCCTGAATGGAGTCTTCCAGGCAGGCCACAATCTCCCCTGCTTTTCTCATGTAGTAATTTTATTTCGACTCCACTTTACTCTCGCGCGCGTCCCAGGCGGATCGCGCGGTGGTATTATGCCATTCGAGTAATTTCTTCAGGGAGATAAGGTCTGTTGGAGCCATTTTTTTCTCCAATTCATCCAGAACTGCTTCGTTCCGGAGACGCTTGGCCTTATTGGTCTCCAGCGAGAACTCCACGTCAGCAAGGACACGAGGGCCCTCCTTGGTAGGCACCACCAGCACAAGCGGGCAGGAATAACTTTTACCGAGACCGTCATCAATGAGCAGCGAGACTCCGGCCAATCTTCCCTCAATGGCGGAGCCGAGGACCTGGTCTGGATCAATGGCAGCACGGGCTCCAGAGCGGAGAGCGGTAACATCCTTGACGAATAAAGATGGCTTCTTGGGCATTTTGACGAGGGCGGATTTCTTAAAGAGAGCATCGAGCGATTCCTTCTTGAGAGTCATACGCCACTTCTTCACCAGTTCGACAGCGTCCTCTGATTTCGGAGCCGTTCCATTCACATTCAATATCGCAAGATGCGCGAGGAGGTTTTTCAGAGCGGCCTCCTTCATCTCAGCAGCCGCAGCCGTTTGCTGACGAGCCAATTTGCGGGCCTCAAAGACTAGGTCCGGGTGAATGGATTCCCTCATCGGTTCCACGGAGCCGGGAGCGATGACCCACTCGTCGTCATCCATGGTCATCCAGACATGGCGAAAGACTGGTTTTGCGGATGTCTCATGCGGCACCCGAATAATTCCCAGAGCGACCTTCTCGGCTTGATAAATTTTTTCGATGACGACCTCCATGCGATCCTGGTCTCCCAGGGTGAGATCCCACCATCGGACTGCTTCCTCATAGCGTTTGATGCGGCGGTCATTGATCCGGGCAGCATTAGCAAAGCCCCCGAACTGAGGCAGAACATTGGCGAGGGCAGGATCCATGGGTTTTTCCTCCTCGTCATCATTCTCCGCATCCTCTCCGTCATCGTCTGCCTCCTCTTGCTCGGATTCCCGAAAGTGACGCTGGAGAAAGCTTTCGAGATGACCTTTTTTCAAGTCAGCCGCGATCTCTTCCATCATAGCGGCAGGATTATCAGCCGGGAGCTGCTCATTCTCGTCCTCAAAGATGAGGCCCATCTCCTTGACGAGTTGGCGATCTTCCCAATCCGAACCGGCATTATGAGCACGCCAGTGGACGGTTTGGGCTTCATCAGCCTGACTGAAGAAAGGTGGAAGCTCAATGCGCCAGCCGCCTTTTGTCATGGTCAGAGAGAAACGGATCGGGCTGGTCTTGCCATGCAGTCCACCAGCTTCAAACGAACTGAGAAAACCAATGAGATAAGATGCGGTCTCGTCATCGGCATTTCCCTGCACCACCACTTTCATGACTTTAGGCGAGGTGAGGAGGCGCCAGACATTCCGCTCATCCTGATTCTTCATGCCACGTCGAGTGATCTCCAGGATGGACTTCCACTGAACTTCTGGGAGTTCATCGCGCTCCAGGACGCCAAGCCAAACCATGATTTCCTTCTCGCGGCCGTTTTTTGCCGCATCAAGGAAGTAATTGAGAACATCTTCCGGGTCTTCAGCCTTGAGCTTGGCGGGGTCCACTACTCCGGTCATGGATTCGCGAAAGCGTTTGAGCTCCTCCGCCCGAATGGACTCAGCCAAATCCACCCGCCCCGTCGCCATCCACCTCTCCAGGGCAGTTGAGCGGGATTTGGTCTCGGCAGCAAATCCGAGATTGGCATTGTCAAACTTTCCCTCAACCGGAGCGATCTGCCAACGTCCCTCATGCTGTTTGAGAGCGAGCGGGACTACCGAGACCTGGTCAGGTGCGAGGTCGGACTTCGCCACGAGGAGAACGGCGGCGAGATCCCCTTTGATTTCCTCCCGGCCCTTGGACAAATCAAACTTTCCACGCCGTAACCAGGAGGCACGCCTTTTCCAGCTGGCTTCAATCACCTTTTTCTTCTCAGGTCCACAAAAGGGAGAGAGAGCAAGCTCCTTGGGGATCCCAATGAGGGTCTTCTCCTTGGCGAGATCTCGGAGAAATTCCAGAGCGACGGTTGATGGCTCCGCCGCACGGAGACCGGAGGAGGCAAAAAGCAGAGTGACAAAGGTGAGGAGGAACCAACGCATCGAGAGAAGTTTCGCACCCAGATGGCGAACCGACAAGCCGTGACTTGAGTCGGGAGCTTTTGGGATGACCTGTCAAAACACGAGAACGATCGCGAGAGCACCAATCATAAGGACCGCTCCGATGGTCTGGTTCCTGACAAAACGGACATCTGATTTCCTCCCGATGAGGTAAAGGAAGCCCACCGCCATCAATCCGCGCGAACTATAAACGACGTTGCTGAGGGTCGGCTGGCTGTAGGTGCTGAAGGCGAGATTCACCAGAAGAGCCTGCACACCGAGAATCACCCCAGCTCCAAGAACGCAAGCACGCGCGGTGGGGTGCGTCATCGCAACGAAGAAATGACTGCGACGCTGCCCGGTCATCGTAATCAGGCAGACCGAAATGAATCCGCTGGTTCCCATCATGAGAGTCAGCCAGCGGGCTGCTCCGATCTCACGGCTCTGCCACCCGGTGAGGAAGTCATTGAGCCCAAAAAAAAGGCAGGCCAACAGGGTCAGGCCGACGGTTTTTCGGTGCAGCCTCCAGCCCTCGGCACTTCCTCCAGAAACCAGGAAGACCGCGATCACCGCAAGGATCACTCCGCTGACAAGATTCCAGGAACTCGGCTCCAGCCCGACCATCATAGAGAAGAAACCGACAACAACGACCTTCATTCCGAGAGCGGAAGAATGAACGGCGAGGTCACCCGACTTAACCGACTGGATAGAGAACCATTGCCCGAGGAAAAAGAGGATGCCATTTCCCACGGCCCACCAATCCCTCCCGTCGAGCTGCCAGTCACCGGTAGGATTGAGATAGAGCAGGAAGATGAGTGCGGTGACGAGATTCGCAACGCAGACTGTGATCGTAAGACGAGCGCCGGCGGCTGTGCCTTTCTGGATGGTCGCACCCAACAGCGGGTGGAGAGCGGCCCCGATCAGAGGCAGCGTGACTGCCCCGGAAAGCCAATCCATGATTGGAATAGGTCAGCAGACTACTGACCAATCTTGACGGGCGTGACCTTATCCTTGGTCGGGAAGTCATCCGACCAATCGATGGTGACCTCATTCGTGGCGGCCCACTCAGCACCACGAAGCAAAGTGTCGTAGAAGCCGCGGCATTTCATGGAGTAATCAGCGTGTCCCAAGGTGGAGTGAAAGATGCGACCCTTTCCATAGGTGAGAGCCATCAGCATCGGCTCGTCACGCTTTGTTTTATCG
>CALBVA010000116.1 GCA_937969125.1 uncultured Verrucomicrobiales bacterium
ACCTTGCGGAGGCATTCCGGGCATCTGCTGTTGCCGGCCGGACTGCGCAGCCATGGCTGAGAAGGAATCGACACAGGCAATGACGGTGCCACCGCGGAGGAGGTATTGATCGAGGGCGAACTCGGCTTTCTCCGAAATACCGGCGGGATGGATGACAAGGATGGCCTTGAATTTCTCCGGATCGAGGTAATCCGGGGCATCGCCCCAGTCGCGCTCGCTGTAGATATTCGGAAGAAGGCCGGTGGCACTCATGCTGAGATCGGGGATGTCATAGGAACGCTCGAGGACCTGTTGGAAAAGCCAGCCACGTCCGGTCTGACCACCCATCGTGAGATTGTGGGCAGACATGATACCGATGGTGGCGGACTCGCGACGGGAAACCTCTGCGATGGCCGAGATGACCTCAAATTCCAGCTGGGTTTCGTTTTGGGGATTAAAGAAAGGAATGACAGTCTTTTGCTCGAGCGAGCTGATGGACGCGCCGAAGGTGAACTTGTCATTCTGAGTAACATCGATTTGCTGGACCTGGTCCAGACGGGCGGCGTCTTCCTCATCGGTGTTCGGCTCGGGGTCGATGAAGTTGAGTGTGATGAGGTCATCCTTGGCGAGGCTTTGGATTTCGCGGAGGAAGGCATCGACCCGTGGGATGTGCCGCTTGAAGTCGGCGGGGGTGCCATCGACGTCACGGGTGACGTAGTAGTTAATGGTGACCGGCTCTTTGAGTTCGGAGAGGATGGAGCGAGTACCGTCGGTGAGGGTGTAGCGGTCATCCTCGGTGAGATCGATATTCTTCGCTCCGATGAAAGTGCCCGAGATCAGCTGGGTGAGGAAGAATACGATGGCGGCGAGTGCTCCGGTACCGAAGGCCGCGCGAGTGACGCGGGAGTCCGGCGCGAAGGAGATGGCGACGAGGGCGGCGAGGAGGAAATACCACCGGGCGGGGGCGAGGGAATCGGCCGCAAAGGAGAGGGCGAAAAGAAGGATGCCAACACCGGTGATGCCGAAGAGGATAGGCTTCAATGCTTTCATAGTGGGTTATTGGAATTTGTAAAAAGGTGAAATGGAGGACGTCTGATTACGCACGCTGTGATTTCAGGACGAGATTGGTTCCGACGAGGCAGACTACAATGAGCCCCAGGAAGTAGAGCAGGCTGGTCATGCTGATGAGGCCGCTGGTGGCCTGGAAGAAGTGACTGAAGATGCCGAGATTTGTCAGGATATCGACAGCCGCGTCCGATCCGGAACGGCGGATCTCATTGATCACGATGTCCCAGCCGCAGATGGTGAGGAGGCAGCAGATCATCACGGAGGTAATGAGAGCCACGACCTGATCGCGGGTGAAGGATGACACCAGCGTGGTGATCGCGAGGAAGGTGCAACAGACGAGGAAGCTGCCGAGGTATCCGGAGAAGATGGTCCAGTTATCTGGATCGCCGAGCCAGTTCACCGTGATGACCATGGGGAATGTCAGGGCGAGGGCGAGAGCCCAGATGAGTGCGGAGGCTAGGAACTTCCCGAGGATGGCACTGCCGAGGTTCACGGGGAAGGTGCCGAGGAGTTCAATGGTCCCCGTATAGTGCTCATCCGCCCATTGCCGCATGCTCACCGCTGGAACGAGGATCATGAGGAGGAGTGGGTGGTATCGGAAGAAGGAACCGTGGAGACTGGCGTCATTGATGGCCCAGAAATTTCCGAGAGTGAAGGTGAAGAGAATGGAGAGAAAGCCGAAGATCACGATCACGGCGTAGGCCGTGGGCTGGGTGAAGTAGCTGTTCAGCTCGCGTTTGAAGATGGTCCAGGTGTTCATGGTGGTTCTAACGAAAGTTCAGGTTAGGTCGATTAGGCAGCTGGAGTTTCAAAGGTGGTGACTTTATGGAAGAGGTCGTAGAGCGATCCGCCGCCTTCAGCTTCAAGCTCGGTAGGAGTGCCATCGGCGACAATGACGCCCCGGTCTACGATGACCGCGCGGGTACAGGCGGCGGTCACCTCCTCGAGAATGTGGGTGGAGAAGAGGATGGACTTCTCCTTTCCGAGATTTTTGATGAGCTTGCGGACCTCGAGCTTTTGGTTTGGGTCCAGGCCGTCGGTTGGTTCGTCGAGGACGAGGACCTCCGGATCATGTAGGAGGGATTGCGCGAGGCAGGTGCGGTGGCGGTAGCCTTTGGAAAGGGTGCCGATGGATTGGCGGGCGACATTCTCGAGGAAGCAGGTCTCGATGGAGCGTTCGACAGCGGCACGGCGCTCAACTCCACCGAGGCCGCGCATGGAGGCGCAGAACTTCAGGAAGCTTTGAACGGTCATGTCATTATAGAGAGGGGCAGACTCCGGGAGGTAGCCGATTTTCTTTTTTGCCTCGCGGGGTTTATCGATCATGGAGACTCCGGAAATCTCAATCTTACCAGCGGTGACGGGCAGGAAGCCGGTCACCATGCGCATGGTGGTGGATTTGCCGGCGCCGTTTGGCCCTAGAAATCCGAGGACTTCGCCTTTTTTGACTGAGAATGAGAGATCATCGACGGCCACCTTGGGCCCGAATCGTTTGGTGAGACCAGTTACTTCAATCATGGTGTGAATAGTGAGGTTTGTCAGGATGTATTCACGGTGTAAGCGTCGTGACCTCCAGACTTGTCGGCGAATTTTAGTCGTGACTGCAATTTTTCAAGCCGAAACTTGGTTGGCATTTCCTTACTAAAATGGCACCTCTCGGCGCATGAAATTGCGAGCCGGAGTGGCGGGGTCAGGATCAATGGGGCGGAACCACGCGCGTTGCTATTCTCTGATCGAGGAGACCGAGCTGGCGGCGATCTACGATGCCGACCTCGGGCGGGCACGTGCGGTGGCGGATGAGTTCGGAGGAGACGCGGTCGATTCGCTCGAAGCCCTCGCCGAAGCCTGTGACCTGGCGAGTGTGGCGGTGCCTACGGTGGCGCACCTCGCGGTGGGGGGTGGATTGATGAAGCAGGGCGTGCACGTCCTGATGGAGAAGCCCATCGCTCCTAATCTGGAGGAGGCTCATGAGCTGGTGAATCTCGCCGGTCAATACGACCGCATTTTACAGATCGGACACATTGAGCGATTCAATCCCGTGATGCGCGAGCTGGAGGCGAAGCTGAATAAGCCGAAGTTCATCGAGTCACACCGGCTCTCGCCTTTCCCGAATCGCAGTATCGATATCGGAGTGGTCCTGGATCTCATGATTCATGATCTGGAGATCATCCTGCATCTCGTGAAGTCACCGGTGGTGAGTATCGATGCCGTCGGCGTGCCGGTGCTGATGAAGAGCGAGGATATCGCGAATGCGCGGCTGAGATTTGAGAACGGCTGTGTGGCCAATGTCACTGCGAGCCGGATCAGTCCGGAGCGGCTGCGGAAGATTCGCGTGTTTCAGGATGATGGGTATCTTTCCCTCGATTATCAGGATCAGACCGGTGAGATGTATTGGAAGGAAGCGGGCGGCATTCAGAAGGCACCCGTCACGGTGGAGAAGGACGAACCGCTGAAGTTGGAGCTAAGTGCCTTCGCAGAGAGCGTGCGTGATGGCAAGACGCCTGCAGTGACCGGCCAGCAGGGTGCGGATGCCTTGGCGATTGCTTTTGAGATCACCGAACAGATCGCGAAGGGGAATGCGTAGTAGGTGTTCCGCTAAGGCAGTTTCCAGGGTGCGCGGTAAGTTTTGTATTCGACCTGCGGGAGGAGGATGTAAACGGGCTGTTTGTCGGGATTGACCCAGGCGACAAGTTTTTCCAGGTTGGCCTTGGACATCGTGGTGCACCCGGCGGTCGACTTGCTCCCGCCGCCGCGCCAGATGTGGAAGAAGATCGCGGAACCGGCCTTTGGTTTTGCTTTAGGCGGAGGATTGTGGCCGATGAAAAGCTTCAGGGCGTGAGCGTAGTCACCTTGCTTCATCTGTTGCTTCTTTTCCCAGGGCGTCTTGGGAGCATGACCTATAATCCGGTGCTGATTGTAGTAGGGTGAATTGGAATCCTCCACCCAGAGATCGCGTGGAGTGACTTTGCGGTAGGGGAGCTTTGCATGCTTTTTGATCGTGGCGGCATCTCCCCACGCTCCGCCGATGTAAAAGATCCCGGCCGGCGAGCGGCGGTCACCCTCTTTCTTCATGGTTGCCCCCGTAGGGGACTGGTGCGCTCCGATTCCCCAAGCCGAGCCCTTTTTTCCGAGGCGGGCTTTCATTGGACCATGCGCGAGGGTCCACTTTCCCCCCTTCATTTCGTAGCAGTAGAGATTCGCGTGAGAGCTACTCCATCCGGATGTCACAGCCACTACGGCCTGTTGATTTGCGGGAGTCAGCTGAGCAGCGGAAGGGAGGACCGCCACTGCGTAGAGAAAAACAGCCCGCATTAATATTTTCATTGCTGCATGATATCGCGAGTGGATCTGGAATCAATGATCGAAGAATCCGCCGGTTCTTCAGCAATAATGGTCCTAGTTTTCTGGTTCTTCGGTGATTTAAGTGGGCGATTTTGAGGCGTAGCGACGCGGAGGCCGGAACCCGGCGGGATGTGAAGAGGATATCCAAGAGAGTGGAAAAGGAATCGGCCGTAGGCGGCGAGCCGCATCCGTTATTCTCGCCCAGCGCTGTGACGCTTCCTGCGGGAGAGCAGTGCCATGAGGCTGAACCCCACAAACAGTGTCGGCGAGGGCTCGGGCACCGTATCGACCTCGATACTGAATGCCAAAAGTTCATCCGCCGGCGTGGAGAGCCTCGCTACAGCTGAAGGGGAGAAAGTGAACTCTGACAATTCAAGCGAACTATCAGTAAACGTCCCGATGACCGTTGGGATAAGGTCACCTTGGAGATTGTTGGATTCCACGAAGCCCATGCCAGTGCGCTCATTGAAGAAAACTGAGATATCCAAATACCGATGAGAATTTTCCAAGATAAAATCATCGGAGCTCCCATCATCAGGCGTCGGGAAATATTCAAAATCCAAACCCGTCACTCTCACTGGATCCGGGGTAGATCTGTTTGTACCCACAATGATGATCCCGGTGCCGCCGATGAGTGTGAGTGTCGTTCCATAATCCTCTCCTCCGTGGAAACGCCCCGCGACATTGATTCTCAATGTTTCTGCACCTGCACCAAACAGATCCCCATCGAGATCGAGGCCGCTTTCGCCAAAACTGTTACCGACGAAAGCTCCGGGGGTGCTCCCGAAAATGACGCTGTCCGGGGCACCGGTTGAATCGTCATACGTGATGTTTCCGAAGGAAGACCGCCATGAAGCCCTCCCGTTGATCGAGAGCCCATCAC
Organism: uncultured Verrucomicrobiales bacterium; assembly: GCA_937969125.1. Taxonomy (GTDB): domain Bacteria; phylum Verrucomicrobiota; class Verrucomicrobiia; order Verrucomicrobiales; family Akkermansiaceae; genus SW10. Next base: position 5,273 of record CALBVA010000116.1, read on the forward strand.
CAAACGTGGGCCGCTCGATAGACTCCGACACAACGACCGTCGCAGCCTCTAGACGGAAACTGAGAAGACCCACACCGATGATCGACGCTAGGGAAGCTCTCGTGAATCGGGTGATCGTTTTCTTCGTGCATTGAGTCACGAAGCCGGACGGCGAGAGGGGAATTGCGACGATGTTAGGAGATATTCTGGATTTTTTATTCATGGGATTTTGGTGTGTTTCTTTCATCAAGAGCGAAATCAGATCATTTGCTTTACAGCTGGAGTAACGGATGCGGCATCAAGCAGCAGTCCGTCTATTGCTTCAGCATG
>CALBVA010000117.1 GCA_937969125.1 uncultured Verrucomicrobiales bacterium
GATAGAGGCAATTTCGCCCGAAGTCGTTCGCCACGTAGAGATCCAGGTCGCCATCCTGATCATAATCCTCCCAAGAGGCGGCGAAGGAAAAGCGGGTATTCTCGGCGTGGAGGCCGCACTTCTCCGCGACGTCCTCGAACTGCCACTTGCCGAGATTTCGCCAGAGCATATTCGGGCCGCCGTTGTTGGCATCGTGAAAGGGGACCGGTTCGCCGAGGGCTCCGGCGCGGGCGCTGGCATAGGAGGGATTATATCCGCAGATGTAAACATCCAGCAGGCCGTCCTGATCGAAGTCGGCGGCACTGATTGAGAAACTCTGCGAGGTCGTGGAGCTGCCGAAGGCGAGGTCGAAGTGGCCCTTCCCGTCCATGTTTTCCATGAAGAGGATTTTAAAATCCTGGGAGATCACGAGGTCCTTGTCGCCGTCGTTATCCAGATCGATGATCAGTGCGGCAGCGCAGAAATCCATCCAGTCGGTCTTACTCTCAGCGGAGTAATCGAGGAGGGAGCCATCGGGCTGGCGGAGGAAGAGCTTGTTTGGCAGACCGCCCTGCTGACAGATGTAGAGATCCTCCAGTCCGTCGCCATTGACATCACCGAGAGCGAGGCCGTGGTTCGCTGCGGGATCTAGCCCGAAGTCCCTCGGCAAGCGCTGCCGCCAATGGTCGGTGGAGCGAAGGAGCTGGTGTTGATAAGAAGCATTTTTCCCGAGCGCGGCCGTCGTGACATCGCTCAGCAGGCGCGGATGATTGGAAATGACTTCCTCATAATCGAGCACCGCGATTCGGCTGAGGCGGTCCTCATTGAAGGTGCACTCCCAGCGGTAATTGATCTGGACGAGTGGCGACTTCAGCGTGACGAGGGCCTCGCAGCTCGCTTGTTCGACGCGAGTCACCTTGACTTTGGCTTTGAAGGCCTCCTTCCACGCGGGAACCGCTTTTGGGAATTCGAGGAACTCATTGGCTGGGATTCCGCGTTTGATGATAATCCCACCGTCCAGCGGGATGGTTTCCACTTTGTTTGGGCGAAATTTCTGACACTTCGGGGAGTCCGGATAGGGTGACTTCGGGTTGGTGAAGTGCTTCGCGAAGTCCTTCAATGCTGCCGCGTAGAAGTCTCCCCGCGCCTCGGAGTTCCACCCATCCTTCGTTGGATCGATACGGGCGTAAGCATCGCGAAGGTCATCCTGATACTGCTTTTTCTTGAGCGAGGGAATTTCCGAGACTCCGGGGTCAGCCACGAGAGGGAGAAACGAAAGATTGGCGAGGAGAGCGGACAGGCGGCAATTCATGAACGATTAATAAAATGCTCTCCGCTGCCGATTTGTCCAGAGAGGAGGGGTTTCGAGTGAGCAGGATTCATGACGACGCTGAAATAGGGTGAGATTTCCCTCATGAATCGAACTTGTAAGCCGTCAAAATGCACTCCATGTTGCGCCCCGCCGCACCTGCGGAAATTTCCCGATATGAGTTCTCAGATTGTCATTCCTGAAAGCGCTCCATTTAACGCTGAGCAACGTGCTTGGCTGAGTGATTTCCTCTCAAAAACGCTCGCCGGGGTGGGCGCTGCCCCTACTGCCAACAACGGCCCAGCCGTCCCTGCCACCATTCTGTGGGGCAGCCAGACCGGAAATTCCGAAGGCATCGCGAAGAAGCTCCTCAAAGCTCTCAAGGCCGGAAACTACGAGCCAGAAATGTTCGATATGGCGGCCTATGATCACAGCCGCCTCCCGAAAGAAAAGAATCTCCTCATCATCACCAGCACTTACGGAGATGGCGAGCCGCCCGATAATGCCGCCGATCTCCACGAGCACATCATGGGTGATTCCGTGCCGAATCTTGAAGGAGTCAATTTCTCCGTTTTAGCCCTCGGGGACAGCGAATATCCGGATTTCTGCCAATGTGCCATCGAGTTCGACGAGAAGCTGGAGGCTCACGGTGCGACTCGCATCTTCAAGCGCATCGATTGCGATGTGGACTATGACGATGAGTTCGCCGAGTGGAAATCCGGCATTATGGATGCGATGGGCGGAGCGGCCACCGCGACTTCTACGGCGGAAGTAGAGACCGAAGACGGTTACTCGAAGAAAAATCCCTTCCCGTCACCGCTGATCAAGACCTACGACCTTAATGGCGAAGGCTCCCAGCGCGAGACCTACCACGTCGAGCTTTCCCTTGATGGCTCCGGCCTCGAATACGAAGCGGGCGATGCTCTCGGCGTTTGCTCGCATAATCCCGCCTCGGCCATTGATGAAATCCTCCCGCTCCTTCCGTTTAATACGAAGGAAGAAGTCCCGCTTCCTGGCGGCGGTGAGGCTCCGCTCCGCGAGGCTCTCATCACGTCCTATGACATCCGCAGTCTCAATAAGAAGCTCCTTGATGCCTGGGCTGAGCGTTCCGGCTCACCCTTTCTCCGGGCTCTTGTTGAAGGGGGATCAAAGGAGGAGATTGAGGACTTTTGCTGGGGCCGGGAACTCATTGATCTCATCAATGACCACCCCGCAGACTTTGCGGACGGTGAGGAATTCGTCGGCGTCCTGAAGAAGCTTCAACCGCGTCTCTACTCCATCGCCTCCAGCCCGAAAGCCCACCCCGGTGAGGTTCACCTGACGGTGGCCATCGTGCGATACAACTCCCACGGCCGCGACCGCGGCGGAGTGTGCTCGACCTATCTCGCGGACCGCGTCGGCGACGTCGCCTCCGGTGTCTTTGTTCATCACAATAAGGCCTTTCGCCTTCCTGAAGACACCGCAAAGGATGTCATCATGGTCGGTCCCGGCACCGGGATAGCTCCCTTCCGGGCCTTTCTGGAAGAGCGCGAAGCGACCAAGGCTCCGGGCCGCAACTGGCTCTTCTTCGGCAATCCTCACCGCGCCACCGATTACATTTATGAGGACGAACTGACCGGGATGCAGGAGCGCGGTGTTCTCAATGAACTCAGCCTCGCCTTCTCCCGCGATCAGGAAAAGAAAATCTACGTGCAGGATAAGATGATCGAATCCGGTGCCGAACTCTGGGCCTGGCTCCAGGGTGGGGGGCACTTCTACGTCTGTGGAGATGCCTCACGCATGGCGAAGGATGTCGATGCCGCCCTCCACACCATCGCACAGGAACACGGCGGTCTCAGTGCGGAGGAAGCGACAGCCTACTTCAGCGGACTGAAGAAGGAGAAACGCTACGCTCGTGACGTTTATTAAACTCCGCGCTGGCCAATTCCACCCTTCAGCCCAAGCTTATTGACGTGAACGATCTCGTCCGCGTCGAACCCATCGCACTCCTGCCGACCCCGGCAGGCTGTGCGGTGTTTTTAGGTGATGGGGTAAAGGTGATCGTCTTCTACATTGATCCCTCCATTGGAGCCTCCATCAATGCGGTCCTGTCCGGAACCAAGCCGCCCCGTCCTCTGACTCACGATCTCTTCTCGCAAACGCTCGAAGCATTTGGCGGGGAGATCCTGCACGCCACCATCGTCGATCGGGAAGATGAGGTCTTTTTTGCCCGACTCTTCATCAAGGCAGAAAACGAGATCATGGAAAAAAAGATCGTGGAGCTGGATGCTCGTCCCAGCGATTGCATCGCCCTCGCCGTTCGGCAAAATGCGCCCCTCTTCGTGAAGCCGGAAGTGTGGGGAAATCTCGAAGATATGAGCCAGGTTCTGGAAGACCTTCGAGAGCAGGAAGACGCCCCTCCGGGCTTCGGCGTCTGAGGCCCTCCTTTCAAAAGATCTCTTGCGGGGTATAGGATGGCGGCTAGTTTGGTCCGTCATGAGCTTGCCTGCCTACCTGAACGAAGAAATCCTTTTGAATCCCGAGAAGCGCGAATTCCCCGCCTTTGATTTGACCCGTCTCCTCGATACCGTCTTCGCTCCGACCCAAGGTTGTAAGGTCTGCATTCTCATCGACTTCGAGGAACCCCAGAAGTGGATTAAGGACTTCGCTTTCGTTGGCGAAGAGCAATTCGAGGTCCAGAATAACGCCCATAAGCATTTCTACGAAGGCCTCAAAAACGGCGGGCTTGAAAAGCTCGGAATGACCGGTGGCGAGATGTATGCCTACAAGGTCACCTACGGGTCCAATCTCGACCTCAAGGACGAAGTCTGGGACACCGAAGGCCGGCAGCTTTCGCTCGATCAGGATATCTATCAAAACTACGACATCATCCTCTGCATTTCCACCTGGTCCGCTACCGCGCCGCTCACTGCGAAGTGTAAGGAATATGGCTTCCGTGGCGCCACTATGCACGGGATGAATGACGTCATCCTCGGCTCCGGCCTGGCCGTCGATTATCAACAGGTCTCGGATGATGCTGAGAAGATGCGCGCAGCACTCACGAACGCCAAAGAGGTCGAGATTGACTTCGCTCTGGAAGACGGCCGCGTTCTTACCGCGTGGCTTGGTCTTGGTGGGCAGGATGCTCAAAAATCACACGGCCTCTGTCGCGGCACCAAACCTGATATTGCCAATCTTCCCGCCGGGGAGGTTTACTTCGTCCCGCAGGATGCTCGTGGCCAGTTTCCCATGAAGTATGAGGACGGCACCCTTGGTGTTCTTGAGGTGAAGGACCGTGATGTCATCAAATCCGCCCTCATCGAAGGAAATCAGGCCACTATTGATGAGCACAATGCCCGCCTCGCTGACGACCCGATGACAGGAACTCTCGGCGAACTCGGATTCGGCACCCAGGTCCTCCCGGTTTCCTACCAGGACATCCAGGATGAGAAGGTCCTGGGCACCTGTCACCTCGCTACCGGACGGGATGATCATCTCGGCGGCGACATCGTGCCGGAGATGTTTAAGAAGCACGAGAACAGCACGCACGATGACATTCTCTTCGCTCCGCATAAAACGCCGAACTTCAACGTGCAGGAAGTCCGCATGATTTGGGACGACCGGACTGAGGTCGTTATTGAAAATTTCCGCCCGTCACCTTACATCATGAAGATTATGGGCGGAGTGGCCGAGCCTGGGCTGGTGTCCGCCTAAAGGCTAAAGGTTGCCTTAAGCCGGCATCACATATCCCAGCAGCGAGGCGAGAGTCCGCTGCATATCACGGCGGTGGACGATGGAGTCCACCAGCCCGTGTTCCAGCATAAATTCGGCAGTTTGGAATCCCGGTGGGAGATCCTGATGAGTCGTCTCCTTCACCACGCGGGGTCCGGCAAAGCCGATCATGCACTTTGGCTCGGCGATGTTGATGTCGCCGATGGTCGCGAAGGAAGCCGTCACCCCACCCGTCGTCGGGTGCGTGAAAACAGAGATGAAGGGGAGCTTGGCCTCGGAATGCAACGCGAGCGCTCCGCAGGTCTTGGCCATCTGCATCAGCGAGAACATCCCTTCCTGCATTCGTGCACCCGAGGAGGAAGAAAAGATAATGATGGCCCGCTTCTCCGCAGTCGCCATCTCGATCGCTCGGGTGATTTTCTCACCCACCACCGAGCCCATGGACCCGGCGAAGAACTTAAAATCCATCACCGCCGCCATCGCGGCGTGCCCGCCGATCTCTAGCCTTCCGGTGACCACGGCATCGCTCAGGCCGGTCTTGCCACGTAGGAATTCGGTCTTCTCTTGGTAGTTTGAAAACCCGAGCGGGTTTTTCGAGATGAGATCCTTCTCCGTTTCTTCAAAGGTGCCTTCATCGGCGATCAGCGCGAAGCGATCATAGGCACCCATCAGGAAGTGATGGGTGCAGTGAGGGCAGACGAGATTGTTTTGGCTGAGGTCGAGATTGTGCAGCATTTCCCCGCAATCCGGACACTTTGCCCAGAGATCATCAGGAACGTTATCGCGGCTTTGGGAGGATCGCTTGAGGCGGGGTTTGTTAAAGATGCCCATTGCGAAAATTCTAAGAGGGAAGGGGCGATTGAAAAAGGTCTTATTTGCAGATTAGTGAAGGATTACTCCTCCAATTCCACTTGCAGGATCCCGCGCTCCACCGTCAGGCCCTTGATCCCCCGAGGCAGCTCGCCTGTCATGGAGGCCAAAAGATTCTCGCCTTTGATTTCGCCCAGCCAGGCATTCGGCACCGAGATTCCATAGACAGTGAGATCGTCCAATACCAGCCCCTGGGCGGTCGAAACCTGAAAGCGGGCCTTGGCTTTCAGCGTCTTCCCGCCAATCAAGGGCACATCTTCGTCGAGGGTGATCTTGATGCGGGCATGGACCGCATTGTTTTCCAATTCGAACCTCAGATCCTGACCTAAGGTAGTATTGGCATGAAGCAGGCCGTTCAGCTCCCGCTCGGTCAGCGTAAAAAACTTCGCGCCGGGTTCATAAATCCGCTCCTCCAACGCACTCTTCTCATCCTCGGTGAGGGCCACCGGTTCGCGATCGCGATTCTGCCACCACCAGACGGTTCCGCCCGTGGCGAGGCCGATGAAGAAGAAAAAGGAACTCGCCAGGACCAGAGATCTCCAGCGGTTGCGGCGGGAAAGAGTTTCGAGCTTGTTCACGCCTGTTCAACGAGAGCGCGGGGCAGATCCACCGTGATAAAGGTAGCTCGATTTTGTAGCGCAGCCGCTCTTCGCCCTGAGGCTTGCCGCTTCCGCCCGCCCACGATAGCTTTCGCCCATGGCCTTCACCGTTGCCAAAGCCTATGAATTGATCGCCGCCGCACATGAGCGGAATCGGCTCGCACACGCCTTCCTCATCACTGGCCCGCAGGGCAGTGGAAAGCAGGAACTCGCCGCGAAAATGGCGCATCTTTTAAATGGTTCCTCCGATGAAGGGGAGGACCTCTGGGGTGAACCGGTCGAGACCACGGTCCCTTCCCTCGATGAAGCCGAGGGAGAATACATCCGTGCCGTCCGCCCTCGCTCGAAATCCCGGCGCATCGCGGTGGAGGATATTCGCGCTCTGGAAAAGATGATGAATCAATCATCCCCGAATGGCACCTGGAAAATTGGCGTCATTGTGGACGCGGACCGCATGAATGAGTCCTCGGAAAATGCCTTCCTCAAAACCCTCGAGGAGCCGCCACTCGAGAGCCTCCTCCTGCTCCTTTCCAGCGAGCCGGAAAAATTACTCCCCACCATCTGGTCCCGCTGCGTCCACATTTCTCTCGCTGCTGATCCCGCTGCCGCGAAACCGGAACAGATCCAACGCATCCTGCCCCTCCTCGCCGAAGTGACGGAAGGCGGCATTGGTAGTCTGGAATCCGGCCTCCTCCTGAAGGCGGGATTGGAAGAACTGCTCCGCGAGCGAAAGGTCGAGATCGAGAAAGGCTACGCCGCGATCTTTAAAGAGGAGAAATCGAAATACGGCAAGGTCGTGGAGGCAAGGTGGCTCGATGATCGCGAAAAAATCCACGCCGCTCAGGGCTCGGCGGACTACCTCGCCGAGCGCGCCCTCATGATCGAAACCATCCACGCCTGGGTTGGGGACCTCGTCCGTGTGAAAGTCGGCGGGGAAAATGCTATCGGGCTGGAATTCCCCGAACATGCCGCCCTCATGATGACGGCAGTAGAAGACGAGGATTTGGACGTGCTATTACGGCGTGTTGCGGCCATGGAGGAGCTGCGTCGGCTGCTGGAGACGAACGTCGTCGAGGCACTCGCCTTGGAGGTCTCTCTCATGAATACCTTTGGCGATCTCGCTGCCGCTGGCTAGACCAACTTTCCGCCTTATAATTTCACTACTATGAAAAGGGACAAATCATTCGTCGATCACATCCGCGTTCACTGCCGTGCCGGCGATGGCGGCAACGGAGCGGTGAGCTTCCGTAAGGAAAAATATGTCCCACGCGGCGGCCCCGATGGCGGCGATGGCGGCGATGGCGGAAAGGTGAAACTCATTGTCGATGGGAATACCGATAACCTCCGCAGCTTCCACTACGATCCCAAACTTCTCGCTGAAAATGGCGCTCACGGACAGAGCTGGAAGCGTCATGGCAAGGATGGCAAGACCAAGATCGGCCGTGTTCCTCCAGGCACCGTGATCTATCGCAGCCCCGCTACTGATGTCACTGAGGCCGTTGCCATGGAGCGTAGTGAGGAAGGCGTGGACCTTGTTCCCGTTTGTGATCTTACCGAAGAAGGTCAGGAGTTTGTTCTCCTGGAACCCGGCAAGGGCGGGCGTGGGAACTTCCATTTCCGCAGCCCCACCAATCAGGTCCCGCAAGAGCGCGAACTCGGCACGGAAGGGGATGAAGGAATCTTTTACTTCGAGCTCCGTCGCATCGCCGATATCGGTCTCGTGGGCTTCCCGAACGCCGGAAAATCCACCCTTCTAAGCAAGATCTCTGCGAAGCAGCCAAAAATCGCCTCCTATCCCTTCACCACCCTGACACCACAAGTTGGAGTGGTCAGCCTGGATGCGCAGCAACGGTGCACCGTCGCTGACATCCCCGGACTCATTGAAGGCGCGCATGACAACCGCGGGCTGGGCCACGAGTTCCTCCGCCACATCACACGCTGCCGCGTTCTCCTCTTCGTCGTTGATATCGCCGGAAGCGAACTGCGAAATCCGATCGAAGACATCCAGACCCTCCGCACCGAGATCAAACTTTACGATGAGGACCTCGCCAAGTTCCCCTGGATGGTCGTCGCCAATAAGATGGATCTCGAAGGGGCGGCCGAAAATCTTGAGTTCTTTAAAAACCGTTTCCCTAAGGTCCCTATCGTCCCCATCTCCGCGATGGAAGAGGAGGGCTTGGACGCGCTAAAAGCCCAAATGTTCGCCATGCTCGATGAGCATCAGGTCGAGCAAGAAGAGCAGGGGAGCCAGGACAATGACTGACCTCCTCTTTGTTTACGGTGCTCTCCGTAAAGGAGCCTCGAACGACTGGCGGATGAAGAAAGCCCGCTGGATCGGTCCGGCGACTGTGCCGGGGACCCTCGTGAAAATCGATTGGTATCCCGGCCTTGTTCTCGGATCGGGTGGCCTTGTTAAAGGTGAGGTCTATGAGATCGGACCGGAACTTTTGAAAGAACTCGACGAGTTTGAGGGGCTCACTGGACCCGATGACCGCTCCGGCGAATACCACCGTATCCGCACAAAAGTTGACCTCGCCGGTGAACCGCGCGAGGTCTGGATTTACGAATGGCTCAAGGGCACCACCGGCTATGAAAAAGTCACCTCCGGCGACTGGCTAACGGTAGCATGATCCATCCCGGTCATGTTCACCGCGAGGACCAAAAATCCACTAAGTCAGCTTGACCGACTGGGCCGTCGAAGATGGCTCAATCGTCGAAGTTAAAGACGGTCCATGACTTGGGCCAAATTTAGCAGGCGA
>CALBVA010000118.1 GCA_937969125.1 uncultured Verrucomicrobiales bacterium
CGACTTCACCCTCGTCTTCCGCCACCTCGCTGGTGAACGGAAGTCACTCCTGAGACAATTCCAAGACCACCCGTCGGTCGAAGAATGGCTGGACCAATGGGAAGCCCTCTCCCCGGACCGCGACCTCATGCGAAAGACGAATCCGATTTACATTCCGCGAAACCATCGAATCGAGGAGGTCATTGAAGCGGGAAAGAAAGGCGACTTCAGCCTCTTTCATGAGATGCACGAAGTGCTTGGTAAGCCATTTGAGGAAAGGCCAGAATTCTCGAAGTACGAAGAACCCCCGAATTCAGACGAGGAGGTAAAAGCGACCTTTTGCGGAACGTAAAAGACAGCTAGAAAGACTTGTCTGACATTTTCAGACCGACACTAAAGCAACTCGTGACGAATCACGGGCACCAGAGCTGTAGCTCATCGTTGGTCATGATTCGACCCACAACACTCCAGCTGTCTGCAAGTGGCTGGCCCAGCGTTTACGTCTTGAGGGGCACTTCCACTCTAGACGGTCACGCGCATGGGCATGAGGACATAGAGAAAGGCGTCATCAGTGCGGAGGACGCCGGGGCTCATTTCATCAATGAGGTCGAGGTGAACCTCTTCTTCCTCGAGGCTCTTCAGCGGCGCCATTAGAAATTCAGGATTGAAGGCAATGGCGAATTCCTTGCCCTCATATTTTACGTCGATGGTCTCATTGGCCTCACCGATGTCTGGGCTGTTCGCCATGATATCGACAACATTCTTGCCGAAGGAAAGCTTCACCGAGTTCGATTTCTCAGAGGAAAGCAGAGAGACGCGGCGGGTCGTTTCGAGGAGTTGTTCGCGGCTCAGGGTGAGGCGCTCCTTGGACTCGCCGGGGATGACCTGACGGTAGTTCGGGTAGTTACCTTCGATGAGCTTGCTGACGATGATGCTGTTCCCGATTTCAAAACAAACCTGGTTATCAGCAAGACGGAGGGTGAGATCCCCTTCCGTGCCGAGATGGCGCTGGAGTTCCTGCACCGCTTTCGTAGGGACGATGAAATCGACTTCGTGGCTGGAGGGGAATTCCAGTTCGTGGTCCATCATGGCGAGGCGGCGTCCGTCAGTAGCTACGAGGGTGAGCTTACCTTCCTTAAAGGAGGCGAAAATGCCATTCAGGACGTAGCGGGTCTCGTCCGTGGAGATGGCGTAAGAAGTTTTCTTGAGGCCATTGCGCAAGAGGGTCTGTGGAATGCGGTACTCCTTGGCATCCTCGAAGTCTGCCAGTGGCGGGAATTCATTATCTGGAAGACCGATGATCTTGAAAAAGCTGGGGCCGCTCTTGATGGAGGCGACATTCTTTGAATCCACGGAGACTTCAATCTCGGCGGAAGGGAGGGCGCTGATGATGTTCGCGAGCCGCTTGACCGGGAGGGTCGTGGAACCGGGCTTGGAGACCTCCGCATTTGCCACGCCGCTCACACCGACATCAAGGTCGGTGGTCGTGAGGCGCAGGCTGTTCTCATCAGCTTCGATGAGGACATTGGAGAGAATAGGTAGGGTAGTTCGAGTGCTCACCACATGCTGCACCTGCTGCAGCCCGTCGAGAAAAGCCTCTTTAGCGATCCGAAACTTCATAAGAATTCACGCCCTGATCGGGCTGGTGGGAAGGTGACCACCCCACCAGACCTTGGCAAGTTTTTCCCTTCGGAATCCTAAAGTGATCTTTCCCTACCGTTCCAGCATCGCGATGAGTTTTTCCACCGATGCCTTCACCTCGACGTTGATTTCCATCTCGGACTTCACCTTCTTACAGGCATGGATGACTGTCCCGTGATCGCGGCGTCCGAAGGCATCCCCGATCTCTACAAGGGAGAGCTTGGTCAGCTGCCGGGAAAGATACATCGCGACCTGACGCGGAAAGGCAATGCTGGCAGGGCGGCGGCGACTGATCATCTCAGCGACGGGGATATCGTAGTAATCCGCGACTGTTTTCTGGATGTGATTGATGGTGATCTGCTGGCTGTTCTCGTCACGAATGAGGTCCCGAAGGAGATCCTCGACGCGCTCGATGGTGAGGGCCTCCGGCTGGAGGTAGCTGTAGCTGGCTACCCGGGTGAGGGCACCCTCGAGACGGCGGACATTGCTTTTGATGAGGTTGGCAATGTGCACCACGATGCCGTTCTCGATCTCGACATCCCAGAGCTCCATCTTCCGACGGAGGATGGCTACACGGGTTTCGAATCCCGGCGGCTGGAGCTCCACGGTGAGCCCACTCTCGAAGCGGCTGACAAGGCGCGGCTCGAAGGTCTGGATCTCCGGTGCCGGACAGTCACAGGTGAGGATAATCTGGGTCTGCGTGTTCAGCAAAGTGCTGAAGGTGTGGAAGAATTCATCCTGCGACTTCTCCTTACCCGCGAGGAACTGGATGTCATCGATGAGCATGACATCGGCACTTCGATAGGCCTTGCGGAAGACATCGATTTTGTTGCTCTTCAAGGCCTCGATGAACTCATTGGCGAATTGCTCCCCGGTGAGGAAAACAACCTTCGCCTTGGGATTCGCGGTGATGAGTTGCTGAGCGACCGCAGACATGAGGTGGGTCTTGCCGAGGCCGGCTCGCCCGTGGATGAAGAGGGGATTAAAACTGCGGCCGTCCTGATGGGCGACGGCAGAGCAGGCAGCGTGAGCGAACTGGCTATTCTCCCCGACGACAAAGCTATCAAAATCAAATTCCGGATTGATGCCCATGCGCTTAAGCTTCCGCTCAAAAGCTTGAGGATTTCCGGCAGGCTGACCGGGGGTGACAACCTTCACGCGCTCACCGGGCTTCTCTTTGCGTGCGGCAACCTTTGTCTCCTCCACTTCCGGAAGCTCCTGTCCGAGGACAATGACAGTGGGCTTACAATGAACCCCGGCACCCTCGGCGAAGGCAGCGCGGAGCTCGTCCATGTAATTTGTCTCGATCCAGATCTGCTGCATGTCCGACTGGACACCGATCACTCCTTCGCAGATTTCCGGCTCCACCAGCTCGGCATTTTTAAACCAACGAGTGAAGGCATCAC
>CALBVA010000119.1 GCA_937969125.1 uncultured Verrucomicrobiales bacterium
GACTCATCGTCGATGGCAAGGACGCGGGGTGGATTAGCTCTGTGGCCAGCCTAATCGATCAGGAAATCGCGCTGGGATACCGGCTGCGGAAGTTCGAGGACGTGGAGGAATTCGAAATTGCATCCCCTGCCAGCGGCGAGATCATTGGGAAAGCGCAGATTCGGCACTAACCGAGCGCGAACGATATCCCACCGCGAAGATGATGAGGGTGATGACATTCATTCCGGTCAGGATGAGCCAGTAGATGGGCCACCCGTGATGCGGGACAATCGCTCCGTGTAGCGAACTCACCACGAGGATGCCTATGACGCCTCCCAATCCGCTGGAGAAAAATCCAAGAAGAGCCTGAGCCTGTCCGCGCATCGATTCCTCCACTCGGCGGTGCACGAAGACGCGGCCTGCCTCGAAGAAAAAGGTCCAGCAAATCCCGTGCAGCATGATTCCTGTGACGAGCCAGCCGACTTCATCGAGCGAATAAAAAAGATAACGCGCCACCCCGCATCCGATGGCCATCAGAAGGATCCCTTTCACGCGGAACTTCGCGAAAACCAGCCCCATACCGAGCATGGCAATTGTCTCCACGATCTGCGCGCTGATCATTAAGGCGCTGACCTTTTTCACCCCGAGCTCAGCGAGATGAATCGGAGTGTAGAGATAATAGGCTCCAAGCGGAATGCTGAAGAGCAGCGCGGTGAGGAAATAGACAAAAAGGTCGCGATTTTTCAGCAACTTCAGCGCACCGAAGCCGAGGGCATCGCTCCACTTCTTCGAGATCGCCCCCTTCGGTAAAGTCACCGGAAGAAGAAAACAGGCCGCGCCTGCGACGATGCGAATCATCGCGCCCAGCTTCCCGGCCTGAGGTGAAAAATCGAGCCCGACCAGACTCACGATCAATCCCGCCGCCATCCAGCCGAGCGTGCCCCACACTCGATAAAGGCCGAAGGTCTTCTCCGGCTGAGCCAGACTGGACAGGGTGATCGTTGTCAAAAGCGACCACCCTGGCGCGGAGATGAGAGCATTGATAATGAAGAAAAAGAGAAACCACCCGCCACCCCACCCCTGTTCGATGGAGTGGAAGGCCATGTAGAGAAAGCCCGCCCCAAGAAGCATCACGAAGCCGAGAACCTTCTGAGCCTGCCAGCGTTGATCAACTTGTGCGCCAAAAACGAGCGGCGAGATCATCCCACAAATCGGGGGGATGATGAAGGCTATCGCAGTCCACCCGCCGAGGCCCGCCTTCTCCAGGATATTACTCAGCGCGGGAAACCAAAATCCCGGCGCCGAGGCGAGTAGGAAAAAAACCACCGCCACCCAGTAACGGTGTCCTTTCATCTACTTCTTTTTCACAAAGGAGTCCTTCAGAGTAACGATGCGATTGAAGACAGGCTTCTCTGCAGTGTGATCTTCCGAATCGGCACAGAAATATCCCATCCGCTCGAACTGGCAGCGCTCGCCCGGCACCATCGCGGCGAGGCTGGGCTCGACCACGGCATCCTTGATGACGGTGAGACTCTGCGGATTGAGGCATTCAAGGTATCCCCCGTCCGCATTGTCTGGAATCTCCTCAGTGAAGAGACGGTCATATTGACGGACCTCCGCCTTCACCGCTTCTTCGCAGCTCACCCAGTGGATCGCAGTACGGCACTTCACGCCCTCCGGCGCAGGCTGGCCGATGGTGTCCGGGATGAACTCGACGTGGATTTCACTGACCTCATCATCATCTCCCATCACATGATCGACATGCTGAATGATGTAGGCACCGCGTAGGCGGACCGCGCCTTCAGGTCGAAGGCGGAAGAATTTCTTTGGCGCGTCGACCAGGAAGTCTTCGCGCTCGATGTAAAACTCGCGAGTGAACTTCAGTTCGCGAGAACCGTCGGCTTCGTTCTCGGGATTGTTTGGCACGGTGACGATCTCGCTCTCACCTTCGGGGTAGTTCACCACCACTACCTTAAGCGGATCAAGGACCGCCATCTTGCGAAGGGCGTGCTTGTTCAGGAAACTTCGTACTTCGAATTCCAGGAGAGCGAAGTCGGAGAGGGAATTTTGCTTCGTCAATCCCACCCGCTCCACAAAGGCGCGGACGGCCTCGGGCGGATAACCGCGGCGGCGTATTCCGCTGAGCGTGGACATGCGTGGATCATCCCAGCCATTGACATGACCATCCTCCACGAGCTGGATGAACTTCCGCTTACTCATCACGGTGTAGCCGATGTTTAGTCGAGCAAACTCGATCTGACGCGGCTTCGCGGGGACGGGACAATTATCCACCACCCAGTCATAGAGCGGGCGGTGATTCTCAAACTCCAACGAACACAGGGAGTGGGTGATGTGCTCCTTCGCATCCTCCAGCGGATGCGCGAAGTCATACATCGGATAAATGCACCAAGCGTCACCAGTGTTGTGATGGTGGGCGTGGACCACACGGTAGAGCACGGGGTCGCGCATATTCATATTGAACGACTCCATATCGATATTGGCACGCAGGACCGCGCCGCCATCTTCGAAGCCTCCCTCTCGCATTTTTTTGAAGAGCTCGAGATTTTCCGACACGCTCCGCTCGCGATGCGGTGAGGGCTTGCCAACTTCATTCACAGTGCCGCGCTGCGAGCGGATCTCGTCAGGAGTCTGAGTATCGACATAAGCCAGCCCCTTCTCGATGAGAGCGACTGCGCAGTCGTAAAAGTATTCAAAGTAATCGCTCGCGAAGTAAAGGTGCTCACCCCAGTCATAGCCGAGCCAGGCGATATCCTTTTTAATGCTCTCCACATATTCGATATCTTCCTTCACCGGATTCGTGTCGTCAAAGCGCAGGTGACAGCGCGCACCGATATCAGCGTATTCCTTCGCGATACCGAAGTTCACCCCGATGGCCTTGGCGTGGCCGATGTGCAGGTAGCCATTCGGCTCTGGCGGGAAGCGGGTGATCGGCGCGCTGTGCTTTCCGGAGGCTATGTCCGCCGCGATGATCTCGCGGATGAAGTCTTTCTTTTCGTCGCTCATGCTTTGATCAAAGGGCTGCAAGTTCTTCCAGGAGGACGCGGCTCATTTCAATCCCGCCTTCGAAGTTCTCGACGGAGAAGTTTTCGTTCGGAGCGTGAATCTGGCAATCGGGAAGCGCGAGACCCAGCATCAGACTGTCCGCTCCGAGGATCTCCTTCATATCCTGAATGATAGGAATGCTCCCTCCCTCCCGAATGAGAACCGGTGCGCAGCCGAAGCTCTTTTCCAGCGCGGTTTGCCCGGCCTTCCCATACTCAGAGTGGGGATCATTGTGATAAGCTTTCCCGGAATGACCCTCGTAGAAGGATGCGGTGACGCCCTTCGGAGTGTGTGACTTCAGATGGGCGATGACCTGTGCCTGTATCTTCTCTGGATCCTGTCCGGGGACGAGGCGGCAGGAGAGCTTGAACATCGCCTCGGCCGGGAGAACGGTCTTAGAGCCCTCGCCCTGATAACCACTCCCGATGCCATTCACCTCGATGGTCGGACGTGCCCACAGCCGCTCGGCCATGGAGTAGCCCGGCTCACCAAAGGACTCCGGTGAGCCGGTCGTCTTCAGAAAATCAGCGTCGGAGGCACCGGGAACCTGAGCCCACATTTCGCGCTCCCAGTCTTCCAAGGGGATCACATCGTCATAAAATCCTTCCACCGCGATCATGCCATCATCCTGGTGCAGGCTGGCGACCATGCGCGCAGCGGCAGAGGCGGGATTGGCCACCGCTCCGCCGTAAACTCCAGAGTGGAGATCACCGCTAGGGCCCTTCACCGTGACCTCGACGCAGGTGATGCCGCGCAGGCCATAGCCCAGAGTCGGCACGCCGGGCGCGACCATACCAGTATCGGAAACCGCGATGATGTCGCAGGCTAATTCCTCCTTATGTTTCTCAAGAAAAGGCACCAGATTGGGAGAACCGATCTCCTCTTCGCCTTCGATGAGGAAGATGACATTGAGTGGCAGTTCGCCTTTTTCCTTTAGCGTCTTTTCTGCACCGAGGATGTGGACGAAGTGCTGGCCTTTATTGTCCGCTCCTCCCCTGCCCCAAATTTTCCCATCCCGGATCTCCGGCTCGAAGGGAGGCGAATCCCAGAGTTCAACGGGATCGACCGGCTGCACGTCATAGTGTCCATAAATGAGAACCGTCTTCCGGCCTTCCACACGTTCATTCCGTGCGATCACCACAGGGTGCTTTGGCGTTTCGTGAAGCTCAGTCTTCAAACCCATTGATTCAAATTGCTCCACCAGCCACTCGGCATTCGCACGGACATCGCCGGCGTGGGTGGAATCGGTGGAAATGCTGGGAAAGCGAAGGTGTTCGAATAGGCGTTCTAGCTCCGGAGTCATGCCAGAGGGATGGCTTGGCGGCCCGTCACCCGCAAGCCGCAAATGGCGATACGGGCGGAAAGTGCGCTCACTCCGGATCGTCTTTCGAGTCATCCAGCGGATTCCCCATTCCCAGCTTTCGGCGCTCTTCCCCAATCGCGGCGAGGGCATCGAAAAGGGCGAAGAGAATGAGGAAGAGGCAGAGTAACCCGAGGATCCCCCAATAGATGAGCATCCGCCAAAGACCACCACTCAACCAGGAATCGAGCGGCCAATTCCCGAGCGAGAAGTAGGCTAGAATGAAAACCAGCAGGCCCGTCATGAGCCGACGCCGCTTAGTCCGATCCGCGAGGGTCACCATCGCAATCGCCTTGGAAAGCGTCCACCAATCGGAATTTCTGGGCATGGCGGGAGCTTACCGACTGGCGGAATCGATGAAATTCTAAAGCGCAAATTTCACCGCATCCCACATCATTCGCTTCACCTCGGGCCGCGTCACTTTCACCCCGGCAGCCCAATCTTCCCAGCTCACACTGCGCAGCCGAATGAGCGTCTCGCGCCCGATCATCGCGGGCAGGATGGTGGCGAAGCGCATGCGCTTTCCGTAAAGGGCACGGGCGTATTCTTCGGCTTGATCGAGACCGGCGAGCGCTTCCGCGATCCAGCGGCCACGTTCACGGAGGAGGTCGTCCTTGGAAAAACCTGATGTCCCCGGGAGATAACACCGCCCGTTTTCGAGATCCTCCGGCACGTCGCGCAGGATATTGATGAGCTGCAGACTGCGCCCGTAGGCTCGCCCGAGCTCATTCATCTCTACAAAGCTTCGCGAGGCGAATTCCTCCTCAACCAGAAAGCCGATTTCCGTCCAAAACTCCCCGACACAACCGGCCACCTCGTAAGTGTATTTCCGCAGTTCGTCGTCGCTTTCCAATCTCACCACGTCTGCGCCCTCGAAGCGCTCCAGATCCCAAGTCTGTCCCTTGGTGATGATTTTCACAACCTTCTTCACCGCCGCTTGTTGCTCCGTCGGCAGCTCGGCGAGGCCGCTCAGACAATCATCGATCCGCCCCATGAGGACCGCTTCCCCACGCGGGAGACCATTGACCTCCCGCATCTGGAAAGAGCCACCGTGCAGCACCGCCGCCCGATAATCGGCCAGCAATTCCCGTCGCTCCCCCACCGTCAAATCCCCGACATCCGCGATGGTATCGCTGGCCCTCGCCAACAGATATCCCAGACTTGCAGGCCGCCGAAATCCCTCCGGCAAAAACCGCAGACTCAGATAAAAGGACCGCGAAACGTCCTTGAGAACCTGCCGCTCCAGACCGCGTCGAATAGATTGCATTGCCACCTCCCTGTCTTCCCCCAAAACTCCGCTCCCGACAAGCCTGTGCATCTCTACCTCCACATCCCCTTCTGCCACCGCATCTGCCCGTATTGCTCGTTTTACAAGCACACCCCCGGCGGCACCGATCTCGGGGCATTCGTGGAGGCCCTCCTCACCGAGGCCCGCTTCCTCACGCAGAAAGATCTCCAGCCACTGAAAACCATCTACTTCGGCGGCGGCACGCCCTCCATGCTCTCGCCAACCCACCTCAGACGGCTGTTCGATGGACTGAGGGAGATTTTCAATTTCTCCTCAATCGAGGAAATCACCCTGGAAGCCAATCCCGCCACCTTCACCGCGCGCACCGCGAACCTTTATGAGGAACTCGGCGTGACCCGCGTCTCCCTCGGCGTGCAATCCTTCCTCGGCCCACACCTCGAAACCCTAGGCCGTGAGCACACCCCGATGCAGGCTATCGAGTCCGTCCACCTCCTTCGTGAGGCCTCCTCACTGGAGGTCAATCTGGACCTCATCTTCTCGGTTCCCGGCCAGAGCCTGCTCGATTGGGAGGACACCCTCGTCCAGGGCCTTGCCCTCCAGCCTGACCACCTTTCGGCTTATAATCTCACCTATGAGGAGGACACCGCCTTCTTCAAAAAATTTCAGACCGGCGACTTCATCGATGATCCCGATCTCAACGCGAAGATGTTTTCGCTCGCCCACGAGATGCTCACCGGCTCCGGCTACGAACATTACGAAACCTCCAATTACGCCCTCCCCGGAAAACGCTCCCGTCACAATCGCGGATATTGGATTGGCAATGACTACCTCGGACTAGGCCCCTCCGCCGTCTCCACCCTGAACCGCGAACGCTGGCAAAACATCCCAGACACCAAGGAATACCTCAAACGCATCGCCGCCGTGGGCCACGCGCAGGAGGACATCGAAATCCTCGATGACGAAGCCTGGCGGCTCGAACGCCTCGCCCTCGAACTCCGCACCATTGAGGGCCTCCCGCTCCGCTACCTCACCCCCGGGACCGATCTCAGCAAGATCGATCATCTCGTCGAAAAAACCGAAACCCACCTCCGCCTCATCGGAGATGGCCCCCTTCTCGTCGACTCCATCACCGCTGAACTTGCCTAAGTCAGCCACGCCCGCTAACCCGCCCTTAGATCACCATGCTCAATGCCCTCTACCCCGCCGCCCGCGCCATCCTCTTTAAAATGGACGCTGAAAAGGCCCACCACTTTTCCATGTCCGGCCTGCGTACTTTGGAGAAGACGGGATTATTGAAAATGCTCTCCGCTTCCCTGGAGCCGAAACCAGTCGAACTCTGCGGCCTGAAATTTCCAAATCCCGTGGGCCTCGCAGCGGGCCTCGATAAGGAAGCAAATACCATCGATGCCCTCGGCACCCTCGGCTTTGGCCACATCGAAGTCGGCACCCTCACCCCGAAACCGCAGGACGGTAATGAGTCCCCGCGCCTCTTCCGACTAAAGGAACATCAGGCACTCATTAACCGCATGGGCTTCAATAACCCCGGCATCGATGAAGGACTGGCTAACGCCCGATCCTCAGAATCCTTCAAAGGAATCATTGGCATCAACATCGGCAAAAACAAAGTCACCCCAAATGAAAAAGCGAATGACGACTACGCCATCGCCTTCGAAAAAGCCTACGCCGACGCCGACTACATCACCGCAAACTTCTCCTCTCCCAATACCCCCGGCCTCCGTGAACTCCAAGCCGCCGGAGCCGCTGGCGAACTCCTCGGCACTCTGAAAAAAATCCAGGAACGGAAACACAAGGAGACCGGGCGCTACGTTCCCTTCGCATTGAAAGTCGCGCCGGATCTCGATGAGAAACAGATCACCGAACTCTGCAAAGTCTTCCGCGATGGCGGGCTCGATTTCCTCATCGCCACCAACACCACCCTCGCCCGTGATGCCGTCAAAGGCCACCCGAACGCCGACGAAGCCGGCGGCCTCTCCGGAGCACCACTCACGAAACACTCCACCGAAGTCATCGGCCAATTCCACCAAGGCCTCGGAAAAGACATCCCCATCATCGGAGCCGGCGGGATTTTTTCTGCGGAAGATGCACTCGCCAAACGCGACGCCGGCGCGTCATTAGTGCAGCTCTACACCGGCTTCGTGTATCGCGGCCCCGCATTGATCCACGAGATTATTAAAGCGTGGTAAGTGAATCGTAGCGCCCCCGCCCTCCGACTCACTGAGGAAAACGCTACGAACACACCTTCACTAGCCTTCTCTTTCAGCGGCGTATTTGCGCCGAATGAGATGAAACAGCAGGCCGGCTCCCAAGGCGACCATCAGACTCAGAAGCAACATCTGCAATGCAGGTGAGAGACCTGAGGCAGGGGCCTGTTCTTGCCCGGTCGTGCTGGGCCTCGGCTGACGGGACCTGGCTTTGTGGCCGCCACCCCCGCTCGAACCACCGCCCCCAATGAGCGGCCCGTCTTTCCTGAAGCGGAAGCTCTCCTCACCTTTCAATATTCCCTCTGTCCAGCGTCGCCAGACCTCTGCACGGAACCCCCGACCCTTATGAGTCAATTTCACCTCATCGTAAATTCGCCGATATCGATCATCTTGAACGACCAGAACTCTCAGATATCTTGTTCCTAACAGAATTGCGTCCGCATAGGTATTCCCATAATCGCCCGGAGCCTCTAGCGCAATGAACTCATCCTCGGTCCATTGAGGTAATTCCAAAAGACGAGCAAGTTGCCCAATGACCTCAGGATGCTCAAGATTCTTCAAAGCCCAGACCTCGCTACCTTTCAAACTCTGTCTCAATTCAAAAATTGCCTGACTGGATTCACGATGACTCACCCCGTGTTTACGCACTAAACGATGGGCCTTCAGGTGAGCCGCGATCACCCTATCGATAACGGGCACCACAAAGCCTGTCCGATCCTCAAGAAGCTCCTGAATTTTTTGGTAGAGATCCGGGTATTGGGGGTAAGTTTCCGACCCATCAATTGAACGGTCGCCTCCCGCTTCACCCAAAGGTCCAGCGATCAGGCTGTAGGCTTCAACATCGTTCAGTAGATAGGCCTCCTTAATTCTCAGCTCGATAAATTCCCGACGCCTCTCAGACGGGCCTGTTTCAGCCCAGACCAGCTGAAAAAAACTGAGAAAAATCACTAAAATCAAGAACACATTCATTTGATCCTCTTTTCTTCAATTTCCTTTTTCACCCAGGCTTCGACCCCATCCCACTCAGCCTTAACGAGGAGTTTTCCCGCAGAACTTGAACTGTGCATCAACCTTTTTCGCCGATCGGTCGCCGGCAGAGGAGCCGCACCAGCCCCCTGATCAGGGTGTCCATCAGCGATCGTGAAAAGATGCCCCAGTTCGTGAGCGATCACAAATTTCGCAGACGAGATCTCCTCTGAAAAATTGGACCAAATATTGATGAAGGCGAGCCTGTCCCTCTGAAACGCCACTCCGCCTGCTGGAATCCGGGAAAATTCGCCTTTTTTTTCCAAGAAGACAAGGCGTGCCAGTCCGACCGCACTCTCTGCGCAGTAAAGATTAACATTTGCATCTTGGTCCCAGAACTTGTTCCTTATCGCTCTCTGCTCGACCGACAGCGAATCTGCACCGATAATGTCCAACCATTGATTTCTGGTGAAAAACGCTTTCTTAAGCTTTTCTTCGTGAGTTTTCAAATCCTCTAGTTCTACACCATTCACACTTGAGGCATTTGTCGGAATAAAAACATCCCACTGCACATTGCTGATACTTTTGCGATCAAACTCAAGCTTCAGACCACATTGCTTCAGCATCACCTCATCCATAACCTCACGAAGGTCTCCCTGGGCTTCGACCCACTCCTCAGGGGTCGGATTTGAGCCAACCCTTCCATTTTCATTCTGATTAGAAATCGGCCAAAGCGCAATTCGCAGTTGCTGCTGAGGCATCATCTTGATTCCGATGGGATATGTGAAGGACTGAGTATCACCCAGTGAAAGCCTGAGATTTTCAGTAAAATACTCCCTTCCAGAACCAGCTAAGGAAACAATAGTTGAGGCCATTGTCAGCTCTTTCGGAGTGACCGTGACCTGATCACCTTCAATCCCGAGAGTAGTCTCGACGGAAATAGGTGCATTAAGGCGCACCTCATTGACGTCTACATCAGTGACCATGACCCACGCCCGATCATGAGCAGCGGAACCAGGGTCTGTCGCAGCGATTGAGGTGACATCGACCCCTAGACTCTCCTCAGTCTTTCGTATCGTGACAGGAAGGCCGACAAAAAGAGATGGCACTTCATCGATTCCCTGAAAACTCCTACCCAGCACCCAACCTTTTGGAGAAATATCCAAGAGTTCAACCTGCTCGACATTAAGGCCAGGGGCCATCTCGCGAAGGCGATAACGGCTTTTCTTTTCCGGCTTATCCCTCTTATAAATTTCATTTTTCAGTCCGGATTTTTC
>CALBVA010000120.1 GCA_937969125.1 uncultured Verrucomicrobiales bacterium
GAGGGGTTTTTTGGGGTCGTAGGTTTTCATGGGAGAAAGCAGACTGCGGGTTCGCTTGCAGTCGAAGAGTGCACTGCCTTTTCTCCGTTTATGCTTATTCAGGAAGGTTACCTGCCGCGTCCGGCCTTCGAAAAGCGGGAAGATCTTCTCTGGCGTAATGTCCTCATGCGCGACCCAGTCATCTTCCAGGTGGACAGCATATGGTGAGGTGATAGTGGACCAGAGGTGGCGCACAGCCTCGCCGAATCCCGCCTCTTTTGGCTCGTTCACAATCGCCGCCGGATAGCGTTCCCGGATCAGTCTCAGACATTCACGGTGCTCTGCCTCATCTCCACCAAAGGGGTCCAGATTTACGCGGAAATTGGCGATTTCAAAGTGCCGGAAGAGTTGATCTTGAAAAGAGGAAAGAGTCTCCGCCAACAGGTCCGGGCGACGACCTGAGACGAAAACGACATCGATGGGTGGATTCATTTAACGAAAGGGATTGGCTGCGCGGAACCACCAGAGCTTTTTCCAGAGTGTGTTCGGCCTTGGTTCGGGGGCGGGACGTTGGTGGGTGAGATCGACCTCCCAGCGGAAATCTAAAAAGGTGCGAGAGTGTCCCTGAGCGTTTCCGAACTGATCGACCTCGCGGCGCTTCCGCTGGTAGAGTAACTCATTGGTTTCCTGGTCGCGGTTCAGGGAATGGTTGTGTTTCATCGCATCGATCTTTCGCATCCGCGCGTGGTAACGGTCAGGCATGTGTCGCTGAATCGTCCCGTTCCACTTAAGAAACTTAACGAACCACATGTCATCGTGGGCGTAGTGCCCGCAGAATTCCTCATCGTATCCGAAGAACTTCATGAATCGTGAGCGAGCCATAAAGAACATATTCGGGTGGGCCTTCTGGAGTTCGCCCTCGTGGTTCATGCGCTTGAATTTATAGAAGCTCTTTCGGCAATCGGGCTGTCTGCAGAGCTTGCTCATCGTCTCCGGTGGGAGGTCGTGATCGGTATCACTGATGACGATGTTTTCCGATTTCGCATAGGTCACTCCGAGATTGCGCGCGCCGGGATTATTCCACGGGATGTGATCGGTGATACGGAGCCACGTGAGATTGAGGCCATGATGCTGCGGGGTGTAGGAAATCGGGGACCCATCATCCACGATCACGAAGTGGGTGCGGTCCAGAACCTCTGTAGGATAAGTTGCGAAGTTGGAGAGAAGCTCTTCGATGCTTCCGATCTTCTCAGGGCTGTCACAATAAAAGTGCGTGATGTAGGTAAGCCTGATGTGGGAGGAGGACCTGACTTTGTCTTTCATGATTCTTGATTCAGAGCAGTCGTCAGTTGGGTTTTCAGCTGCATCCTCAGTTCAGGATATTCATCGAATGATCGCAGCAGACGGGTCAGGTCCTTGCCCTGTCTTTTAAGGTTTGGCTTCATGTTGTCGAGATCGATGAAGTCGATACTGCGATCTTTTCGGACGAAGAGATTTCCGGCGTGAAGATCACCGTGAGTGAGTCCACTGTGATGGAGCTTCTTGGTCACTTTGGCCAGCTGATCAATGACCTCAGTGACTAATTCCGCAGTGTTTTTTTTAGTAAGGAATATCCGCAGGGGGATCCCCGCACTTCTCTGCATGATGAGATAGCTCATCCCGTTCAGAAAAGCCGGATGGCGGGCGACGAAAAGATGACGGGGGCATTGGATGCCGAGTTCTTTGAGCTGGGCTGCCTGGCGGAAGGAGTTCATGGCGCGGGAGTCGCCGATCATGCTGCGAAAATTCGCCCGCAGTCCGCGCTCCGGGTATCGTTTGATCACGTAGTCCCGGTCACCGAGCGTGAAGCTTTTCACGACCTGTTCGTTGTTGGTGGCAATGAATTTCCCGTCCTCGAAAAGGGCCTCGTGGTCGCGTTGGAAGACGGAGGCGGTCTCCTCATCAAGTTCGGGATGTGAAGTGAAGAGAGGCATTAGCTGAAGAAGGAATCGGGGTATTCGTATTGCCTGAGGTAACGTTCAATCCTCCCTCGAAATCGCTGAAAGCGTTTCAACTTCGCGCGTCGATTAAAGCGTTGTGAGAGTCCTTTCAGTCCGAGTGGGTTGGCATTACCCATGCCGTCGATCATGACGAAGCGATCCTCGTGCTCGACATAGACGAAGTTGCCCACATTCAGATCGCTGAGAATGACAGGCGAGTTCAGGATTTGCTCGAAACAGGCTTCCAATCTGTCCCGGATCTCATCGGTATAGCGGTGTTCTTTGAGAAGATCACCGAGGGAGGGCGAGAGCGCTCCATCCTCTGAAAATACTCCTTCAATGACCAACCCCAACCCGAGGTCGGTTTCCGCAAAGCCGATGACCCGTTGCAGGAAATCCGGTGTTTCATCGGTGGCCGCGTGCACTGCCAGGAATTCCTGCACTTCGCGATGATACGAAAGGTATTTTCCGAAGCGGCGGAGACGTTTATACCAATGAGTGCCTTTCCCAAAGCGGTCCTCGATCACCTCGGGGCGGATTACTTTGATCAAATGTGCCGGGTTCTCGGGATGACGGTAAACGTAGCGACTTCCTCCTTTGGCCAGCGGAGAGAGCTTCCGGAGAACGACGGCTTGCGGCATGTCCGGAACGATAGGGAGCAGGGGAGGGATTGTCTAGCAGGGGTGCCGCCGCAGCTTCGAAGAAAAAACGACACCCCTTCGTCCGCGTGTGTGCTCGCATTGGACGAAGAAGTGCCGCTCTATCCCCCCAAATATTTCTAGGCTTTGAGTTGCTTGATGACCTCGCCACCGAACTGCGAAAGCTGCTTCGAGCGACCGCCGTGGAAGTAGGTGAGCTTGGAATCATCCAGACCGAGGAGATCCAGCATCGTGACGTGCACGTCGCGAATCGGGTGGACTACATCGACGGCTTCGGCGCCGATCTCATCGGTTTCGCCGACCACGTGTCCGGCCTTTGTTCCGCCACCGGCGAAGAACATGGACATAGCCTTATTGTTATGGTCACGGCCCAGAGCGGTTTCCCCGCCGCGCTTGGTATTATCCGGTGTGCGGCCGAACTCGCCGGTAAAGACCACTAGCGTCTCATCCAGCATTCCGCGCTGTTTTAGATCGCGAATGAGTGCTGCGATGGGCTTATCAACGGACTGGATGCGCTTCTTGTGCGCGCGCTCCAGGAAGTCGTGTGAGTCCCAACCGCCTGCGAAGATCTGTACGAAGCGCGTACCCTGCTCGATCATGCGGCGAGCGAGAAGGCACTTCCGGCCGAAGGACTCGGTATCCTTTTCATTGAGACCGTAAGCTTCCTTCGTAGCATCGCTTTCGGTGGCGAGCGAGAGGGTATCCGGCACCGTCATCTGCATGCGGTAGGCCAGTTCGTAGTTTTCAATGCGGGCCGCCAGAGCATCATGATCCGGGTGGTCCTTAAGGTGTGCATTGTTCAGCTTATTTAGGACATCGAGATTGGTGCGCTGGTGCTCGCGGCTCTTCCACTTTGGTGGAGAGAGATCGAGAATTGGCGAACCTTCCGAACGAAGAGTGGTGCCTTGGTAATAAGCGGGGAGGTAGCCATTGGACCAATTCCCAGAGCCACCCTGAGGCTGCGCTAGCTCGGTCATGACGACGTATCCCGGCATGTTTTGGTTCTCCGAGCCCAAGCCATAAGTCACCCAGGAACCGATGGCCGGATCGCCGCCGAAGCGGTTCCCGGTATTCATGTGGTAAAGGGCAGTCGGGTGGTTTACCGATTCCGCCTGGCAGCCGCGATACACGCAGAGCTCATCCGCGACGTCGGCTGCGGAGAGGTGACGGAAGTGCTCGCACATCGGGATTCCAGACCTACCGGCACGGATGAATTCGTAAGGACTTCCGACATAAAATCGCTCGCCATTGGTCATTCCAGAGGCAGTCTTATCCTTGCGAACGAAGTCCTTCAGGTGGAGGTCCTTCAGCTTGGGCTTAGGATCGAAGGTATCGACCTGAGACGGACCGCCTTCCATGAAGAGCATAATGACTGCCTTCGCCTTGGCCGGGTGCATTGGCTTTTTAGGAACCAGTGGACCTTCCTCGGCAGCGAGGAGGGAGGACAATGCCACCGATCCGAGGGACGCGCCGGTGCCATAGAGGAAGTTCCGACGAGTGATGTCGGTGGAGAGAGGGCGCGAGCAGATGGACATGGGAGTTTGGGTGGATTGGGGAAGACCCAATGGGGCGAGAAAATTTAATAAACGTAGATCAGTTCGTTGGTGTTAAAAAGGATCAGAGTGATATCGGCGAGGGCCCGGGTTTCCGGGGTCTGGTCCTTCGCCTGCGGATCGGGCTGGTAGTCGTGATAGATATCGAGCAGCTCGATGTATTGGAATGGCTCGCCGGAGAATTCCTCCACGAGTGAGCGCACGATCTCTTTCGGGTAGGTCACGGGCTCTGGCTTCACCTCACGATGGTAGGCGAGCATCTTATCGTAGTGACCGGAGAGGGTTTTTAATTCCTCCTCGCTCGGCTGGCGGGTGAAGACGGTATGGAATGCGCGGCGGATTTGTTCGTCACGATCCGAGGCATGCTTCTCAAGCGCGATCGCCATCGCGAGGGAGCGATTGGTGATGAGCTCGCTGTTCAGGAGGGTGAAGACCTGAGGGGTGACCGAGGGCGCGTCACGCTCTTCGCATGATTTATCCGCGCCGGGTTTATTAAAGACCTCCATCATCGGATCGACGAGGCCGCGAATCCGATAAGCATAAAGCGAGCGGCGATTCCTCTCCGCCGGTGTGCGGTTTGGCTGATAGGCCGGAGCGAGTGAGAACTGAATCATGCGTGGGGACAAGGCCACCTCGCGGTTGATTTCGGGACGGGCGGGAAGGCCACCCAGCTCGGGGTTTAGCTCGCCGGTGAAGACGAGGAGTGAGTCTCGCAGCTCCTCTGCGGTGAGGCGGCGTGGCTTGAAGTAGGCCAGGAGTTCATTGTTCGGATCCTTTTGTTCCAGAATGGATTTGTCCGGATGACTGGTAGCCTGTTGCCAGGTTTCCGAGGTGAGAATCAGCTTGTGAAGTTTCTTCATGGACCAACCTTCCTTCACAAAATTTCCGGTGAGGTAATCGAGCAATTTCGGATGAGTCGGCTTCTTGCCAGTGCCGCCGAAGTTGTTCGGATTTTTCGCCAAGCCGCTGCCGAAGTGGTATTTCCAGATGCGATTCACGATCACGCGCTGGGTGAGTGAGTTCTTCTCATGCGTCATCCACTTTGCGAGCTGGAGGCGTCGGCCCTCGGCTCCGGTTGGTAGGGCGTAGGGATCTTCCGCAGTGCCGGATTCGGTCGGGATGCCCATCACGCTGAGGACACCCGGAGTGACTTTTTCGGTCGGGGAATGCACTGATCCGCCGCTGAGGATGTGGTCATCGGGGAGCTTTTCGTGTTTGGCCTTCTGTCTGGGGTTCTTGAGATTTGGCGGACGGAGGTGCTTTGAAGGGCGGACGTAAAAGCCGCCATTATGGACCGATTGGGCGAGAGCTTGGAAGCGTTCGAGGCGGCGATTCCAGATCCAGGCGTCCTGTTCGCGGACCTTCAGCTGTCCCTCGTCCTCGGTGGTGAGACCCTCGAAGCGGGCGGGCTTGGATCCATCAGGATCCTTGTTGCGGGCTTTGAGATTCTTGTAGGGGAGGTTGCGCTTGGCATACCATTCACGAGCGGCGTCCTCGCGCTTTTTATAAAGTCGGTCCCGCTCGGAGACTGCGAAGTCGCGCAGGCGAACGACGTGTTCGCGATTCTTCGGGAAGGCGGAGCGATTTTCCTCCGGGAGGAATTCTGCTGCCATCTCGGTAGGCTGAGTCGTCGAAAATGCCGCATAGAGTCGGTAGTAATCGCGGGTCGGGATGGGGTCGAATTTATGGTCGTGGCACTTGCAGCAGGACATCGGGTTGGCGAGAAAGACTTGGCCGACATTATCGACGACATCATCGAGATACTGCTGGCGGCTCACCTCCTTCGCGAGCATCGCGGTGTGTTCCCACGGTCCCATGCGAAGGAAGCCAGTGGCGACTTTCATCTCGGGATCATTGGGATTCATCTCATCACCTGCGAGCTGCTCCATCACGAATTGGTTGTAGGGCTTGTCGGCATTCAGCGAGCGAATGACGTAGTCGCGGTAGCGCCAGGCGTTCGAAAGCTCGAAGTCGTTCGAGAAGCCGGCGGTGTCAGCATAGCGGACGACATCCAGCCAATGCTGTGCCCAGCGTTCGCCGTAGTGGGGCGAGGCGAGGAGTTCATCGATGATTTTTTCAAAGCCCGCCTCGAAGTCGCCTTCGACCGTTTTCAGCCAACGCGCCATTTCATTTGGTTTTGGAGGCAGCCCGGTCAGAGTGAAGGAAAGGCGACGAAGCAGCGTGCGCGGATCAGCCTTCGGAGCCGGTATCGCGCCGATCTTTTCGAGCTTCGCTTTTACGAAGTGATCGACGGGGTGGCCTTCGGGTTTTGTGATTTTTTGAAGAGGGAGGTAGGCCCAGAGATCGCTCTTCTTGTATCGGCGATAGGTCCATTCGTCTTTTGTGCCGCCAGAAGTTTTGACAATGATGCCGTCTTCCGTCTCTTCGCTGAGCTGATCGGCCTCGCGAATTTTTATTTGCTCTTCTTCCGAGGGCCAGACTGCGCCTTTCTTGATCCAGTACTCCACGTCGGCGATCTGCTCCGGAGTGAGGCGGTCGTTTTCCTTTTCAGGCATTTCGCAGTCCGGGTCCTCCCACTTGATGATGGGAAGAAGGGATGATTTTTCCGGATGTCCGGGGACGAGAATGTCCTTTCGGGATTCCCCGCCTGCGAGGAATCCTTCGCGGGACATCAGGTTCAGTTCGCCCTTGATCTTATCTTCTTTCTCACCGTGGCAGGCAAAGCACTTCTCCGAGAAGATCGGTTTCACCTTGAGCGTGAAGAACTCCTCGGGAGTGTAGGCCTCCGCGAGGGTGGGGAGAGCGAGGACGGAGAAGAATGGAAGGAGTCGCCTCATGGCTTACCCGCAAGGTAAAGGATGTGCACCTCTTCTGGGCTGAGGACGGAGGAGAAGATGGAAAATTCATCAAGTCGGCCATTGAGATTTCGCACTGCGAATTCCGGCTCCTCGCGAGTGGGTAGGCCCCAGTTGCCGATCTGGGCATTGCCGATGGTCAGGAAGGGGACGGCCTTGTCCTCAGGGGCTTGATCGCGGCTCACTTCCTCGCCATTCACGTAGTGGATGCAGGTGCGGGTCGCACAGTCGTAAGTCGTTGCGAGGTGGAGCCAGCGCTCGCCATCGGTGTGCTGCCAGATCACTGGCGAGAGGTTGACGTGGTGGAGGCGCTCCTTGCCGATGCCGACGGAGAAGAAGATCTCACCGCCATCAGTAAGCTGCCAGTGCGGCTCGCCTTTGTCGTAGTTGTCTGTGAGGAAGAGAGCATTGAATTGGCGATCAAGACTATCGATTTTAGCCCAGGTCGCGAAGGTGATCTGCTCATGTTCACCGGGAATATTGACACGGACGCGGGAGCCATTAGGCGAGAAGTCGAGAGCCTGTTTTGCTGGCCAACGACCTTCCACCACCTTTGCGGCGACGATGGCGCCATTGGAAAGGTTTTCCTGCGTCGGGACCAGCTCGCGGTTCCAGGGGGAAATGTTGCCCATTGGGAAGTAGGCGAGCAGATTGTCCTGTTCGCGGAGGGTGAGGGAGTGCTTTTTCCACTCGGTGAAGCGGCGGCCCTGGTGGCGGGCAATTTGCCGACCAAGTTGACCGGCGCTGGTGAAGCGCTTCGGCTCGGCCGGGATGGCCGTCGGCTTCTCATCACTGAGACGCAATCCGGCTCCGCGTGTGAGGAGGACTTCCGGAGCATCTTTATGGTGCCATTCTACCTCACCATCGATGACGTGGAGCTCGCACTGTTCATCGGTGAGATCGAGGGCGAACTCCGTGCCGAGATCTAGGACAGTGCCGTGTGGCGTGTGGATCTGAAAGCCGATTGCCGGAGGCGGGACATGGGCGCGGAGCTTTCCGCGGATGAGGTGCATCTCATCCGGTGAGATGATCTCCAGCGCGGTATCACCCTCCACGACTAGGGAGACGCCGCTAAAAAATTCGATCTGCACCAGACCGCTGGTGAGTTCAAGAATGCCCTTCGAGAGGACATCGCCTTGGGTTGGGCTGGTCTCGCCACGCCATTCCGGATCGACGACTCGGGTGAGAACCGCGTAGCCAGTATCGATCTTTTCGGTCGAGGCGACAGGGGCCTGATTGATGTCCACCGAGGCGTGCTTCATCGCGACGAGTGCAATCACCAGCGCGGCGGTGGCGAGAGCCCAGGGGAAGGCGGGCTTGATGAAGGAGAGGAGGTTGGGCTTCCGGACCGGGTCACTTTGTAGCTGCGTGTGTGGTTGCGTGTGCGTGCTCCTGCCGATTTCCGAGGGATGCTCGGAGTGGCGATGGGCAAGTGTCCCGGACCGGAAGCCGGAAGTCAGAGAATCGTGAAGAAGAGCGACCGAGGCGAATTGCTCCGCCATGGCGGGCTCGCTCTTGAGGAGGTCGTTCAGTGCCACCTGTTCTTCGGTGGACAGAGTGCCGTCGAAGTGTCCGTGAATGAGCTGTTCTGGGGTGAGCATTATGCGGTGGTGGTCTTTTTTTCGATGCATTCGCGAAGTTGTTCGCGGATGCGCTGCAGGGACTTTGCGACCGCGTTCGGAGTCATGCCAACTTTCCCGGCAATCGCGGCGGGCTTGAGATCATTCGCGTAGCGGTATTCACAAAGCTCACGGGAACGGCCTTCCAGCTGCTCGACGCAGGCCTCCAGCTTGCTGAGCTTCCGATCCTCCTCCGGCCGTGCTCGGGCAAAGGCGTTCACCAGAACGTCCAGTGCATCGTCATCAAAGACGTGGGGATCATTGGACTTCCGGCGGAAGTAGAGACGGATTTGATTTCGCGCGATTCCGATGGCCCATCCCGCGAATGAGCGGGAGGCATCGTAGCGATCAAAAGAGGCCATTGCCGCTACCGCACAATCTTGGAGGACATCATCGCGGTCGGTCACATCATAAACCATCGATCCCACGAAAGCTGCGACCTTTGGAAGGGTTGTGGTCCATTGGCGGGTGAAGTCAGCGGTCGATGTGTCCATCTACCTACACTTAACAAGCAGAGACCGATTATGACGGAAAAAGTGACATTATTTTTTCCGAGACCGTCTCGACCGTGATCTGGCCGGAGGTGATGCGCCCTCGATACTGGCACTGTGGGTGTGGCCGCCACAGATGTGGATGCGCTGGATGGCAAGGTGACCCGGGTCGAACCAAGCGGTGAGTTCCGCTCTTACCGTATCTTTGAGATCTTGAGAGCCAACTTGTTGGCGCTTAGTTGTTTCAGAAGGGCTGCTCGGGCAAACGTGGATTCACCGAGCGAAGTTGCCGCCATGTGCGGATAAACTTGGAGTTCGAATCCCATGGATCATGTCCTCGCCACCATAGTTTCTGCTCCTTCGAATCAAATATAACT
>CALBVA010000121.1 GCA_937969125.1 uncultured Verrucomicrobiales bacterium
GGAAAGTTCGCCCGTATCTCGAGTTCCCGGTGAGGGAATCAGATCCTCTTCTTAAGTTTGAAATTCAGACTTTGACCGATCTTCAAAACAACACCTGGGAAGCTGCCGAAATCTTCTCTCAAATCGAGATCGCAACAGAAGAGATTCGGGCAGGCTATGAGGTATTTGGTAGTATTTTTGGCCAGCCTGAGGAAGATCAGCTGAAAGCGCTCGTGAGGGTTCTGTTCACGCGGTAAGAATGTGCTGACTTTCACACCCGATTTCTTTCTAAAGAAGTGAGTAGTGACAATGGTCCAGTCAGATTTTTACGCCCCTATTGCGCATTTTTGGGGGATGTGCAAAGAACCCCAATAAGGACCAAGGTGAATTGTTCTCCCTTGATTGCATAATGCTTCCTCAGGCTTTTATTGGCCTGAAAGATCACAAGGTCCCGCTCTTTGATCTCGGCAGCTTGCTTTTTCACCTGCTCCGCCCACGAGGAGTTCTTGTCGGGGGTCATTGACAATGATGACCCGCTTTTTCCATCGGAGTTCTTTGAGATCAGGCATCGTGTCCGCGCAGGGGAGTTTGCAACTCTGGTTATCAGAGCCCTGCCGCAGCGATTATGATAATTTTCACCTATGAAACTCTTCCTGTTTTTCCTTCTTACGCTTCCGGCTCTCGCCGAACTCCCGCCCCAAGCTTACCTCTTGATGCAAAAAGCTGCGGCGGAAGAAATCGAAATCAAAGTCGAGAAGGTTAAACGGGGAACCTGGATCTCTCCGGGCGAGGTCGTGAATGCAAAGGTCACCAAGGTCGTTCGCTCAAAGTCCGGTCTCAAAGTCGGTGACAAGATCACCATTCGTTACCGCTACAAAAAATTACGCGGTGTCGGTCCTTCGCCCATTCCGAAGCTCAAGAAGGGTGATACGCTTCCGGCATGGCTTCAGAAGACTGAAAAGGGCCACTTTAAACCATTCGCAGGAGGGTTTAGTTTTAAGCGCGTAGAAAACAAAAATTGATCCAAACGATGATTCATCCGTCTTTATCGATTGTTCCTTTTTCCGCAATTTAGGCCATCCTGCGCGGGTGAAAAACGAGGACGAGGCCATTCAGACCATCGAGGCAGGGGAGCCAGGCAAGCGAGAGTGGTCCTCATTCTGGTCGCTCGTAGCGATGCAGTGCACTAATGCCTTCAATGACAGCTTCGCAAAATTCCTCCTCATTCCTCTCGGCGTCGCCCTCACTAATTTGAGCCTCGCTCCGAAGGGCATCGAGCATCTCCTCGGCCTGCTCATGCTCCTACCCTTCATCCTCTTCGCGCCGACTGCCGGTTGGCTGGGGGATCGCTTCTCGAAGAGCCGCGTTATCCAGTTTTCATCGTGGTTCCAGCTCGCCGTTCTCCTTTTTATGGGAGGCTCGCTCTATCTCGGGGTGATTGGCAGCGGCTGGGCTCTCACCCTTGTTCTCATCGCCTTCTTTCTGCTGGCCACTCAATCCGCCCTTCTCAGTCCCGCGAAGATGGGGGTGGTGAAAGAGCTCGTTGGGAGCCAGCGGCTCGGCTTCGCTAATGGTGTGATGGAAGGTACGGTTATCGTAGCCATTCTCGTCGGCCAAATCATCGGTGGCGTGTGGTTCGATAAATGGGGCATCCAGCGAGGACTCGGCCCCTGGGAAGCGGCGCTCATTCCCATGCTCTGGATTCTTATCGGGGGAGGATTATCCCTCGTCCTCGCTCACTCCATTCAGACCGTGAAAGCCCAGGGTGCGGAGAAATTTTCCAAGTCGATCCCCTTACGCCATTTCCGTGATCTCCAGAAGGTTCATAAAAATGAGGCCCTCTGGCGGACCTCATTGGGCATTGCTTTCTTTTGGGGCTTTGGTGGCTTTTTGCAATTTCTCCTCATTCAGGTTGCGCAGGAGAAACGCGGTAGCCTCGCCGGCATGGGCGTGGAAACCGCTCTCCTCTGGCTCCCCGTCGTGGTTGGCATTGTGATTGGCAGCGTCCTCGCCAGCTGGATCTGCAATCGACGAAATGAACTCGGCCTCATCGTGGTGGGTGGAGTCTTCATGACGCTTGGCACCTTCCTGCTGGCCTTCATTGGCTCGGATCTCGGTTCGTGGATTTTTCTCGGTCTGGCCGGTTTCGGCGGAGCCCTCTTCCTCGTTCCACTCAATGCTTTCCTCCAGGACCGGGCGCCGGAAGACGAACGCGGTCTCGTCCTCTCCGCCTCGAATCTCTGCAACAACTTCGCCGGAGTCTTCGCTGTCGCTTTTCAATTTCTCCTCAAAGCCCTCGGCGTTCCCACTTGGCTGCAATTCATCATCATCGCGATCATCTGCGCTGCTGCCACCATCCACGTTATGCGGCTCCTCCCAAAGGATTTTGTCCGTCTCCTCCTGCTCGGTTTCTTTCGTTCTTTCTATAAAATCCGCACCCTCGGTGTGGAAAACATTCCGGAGAAAGGCGGCGTCCTCCTCGTGGCGAATCACATCAGCTACATTGATGCCTTCGTCCTCTCGGCGAGTTGTCCGCGCCCGATCCGCTTTCTGATGTTTGCCGATTGCTTCGATAAAAAGTGGATCGGGAAAGGAGCCCGCTTTTTCGATACTGTTCCCATCTCGTCCACCCGCGCGCGCGATGCCATCAAGGTCGCCGCTGAGGCTCTCGAAGAAGGTGCGGTGGTCTGCCTTTTTCCAGAAGGCCAATTGAGTCGCACTGGTGGACTTAGCGAGTTGAAACGCGGCTATCAGATGATCGCGAAGAAGGCCAATTGCCCCGTCCTTCCCGCATACATGGACGGCTTATGGGGATCGATCTGGTCCTTCTCTGAGAACAACTTCCTCCGCAAATTTCCCAGGACCCTGCGCTACGGAGTCTCGGTCGCCTTTGGTCGGCCAATGCCACCTTCGTCCGACCTCGGCGAAGCCCTCCGCGAACTCTCCACTCTCACCGTGGCGGATCGCGAGCCGCAGTTTTTGGCCAAGGTTCATCGCGAGCCCCGCCTCCTCGGTGACCTCCCGCGCGGTTGGACCGCCGTTCTGGATCGTTGCCGGGCCGATGATGGAAACGGCCGCGAGATGCGCCTCAATGCGCTCCAGCTCAGCCAGGTTAATCTCATCCATCGGAACTCCCGTTTACTCGTCGAGTGGATTCCCGATGACGACCTCAGCGGCATTCTCGGCATTCTCTGGCCGCTCGCTATCGGGGCGAAGGTATCCTATCTCGAGAAAGCGACTGACGTGCAGATCCTCTCGAAAGTCGAGGGCGAGGAGCTGACCTGCATCGCCCTGCGCGGCGTCATCGGGCGGGAAAGCCTGATTCGCGAGCTCGCCGGACGCGGCGTCATTGTCTGGTCCTTCGATGAAGTCGGCCTGAGCGATGGCGACGTCTTCGGCTGCCTCGTCCGCGATTCCCGTGTTCTCACCTACGCCCTCCCGGATCCCGATGCCGAGACCACTACCCAGCTACCCCAGCGCGGGTGGGGTGGGGGGAATCGGGGGAAATTGCTCCCCGGATACCCGCAGGATACCGCTGGAGAGCTGGATGCCGAAGGCTTCGTGACAGGCTCAGTTACGGGTTGACCCTGACGCGGGTCCGGTGTTGTTTCCGGCCATGCAAGATCACGATCAGGAGACTGAAGTCGTTGAAGAGGATCTCCCCACTACAGAAGAGGTGGTGGAGGAAATCGAGGCTGCCCAGGCCGAAGAAACTGAAGAGACCGAACCGGAGGTCGAGGAACCCCTGACTCCCGAAGCCGAAGCCCTGAAGTGGAAGGAAGCCGCCATTCGCACTGCTGCGGATCTTGATAATTATCGTAAGCGCATGGCCCGCGAGCGTGCCGATGATCTCCGCTTCGCCCGTGCTGGATTGATTGAGGAATTACTCCCTGTCTTCGATAATTTCTCGATGGGCCTGCAGATGGCCGAGCA
>CALBVA010000122.1 GCA_937969125.1 uncultured Verrucomicrobiales bacterium
GAGAGTTTTTGGAGAAATGCCCGGGGAAGGAATCGAACCTTCATTAACGGAATCAAAATCCGCGGTATTGACCGTTATACGACCCGGGTGAAAAGGGGTGACTTGAGCTAAGTGGGAGAAAGAGGGACCGGTGGGATTCGAACCCACCCCGGGGCGATCACAACGCCCAATGCGAACCGCTACACCACGGTCCCTTTTTTTGTTTCTTGGTTGATTGGAAATGGTTGCGGGAGTGGGAATCGAACCCACGGGGCGCGGCGTATGAAACCGCGATGAATACCAACATTCATCCCGCAGAAAGTTTTGTGTTTGTGATCAGGGTGTTCTTTTGCATTGATCAAAATTGATTGATCATTTTTAGGAAATCAGAAGCTTAGTTTTTGGTGAGTGAGAGCTTTGGAGTGATTCGTGTTATTCTTGGATTTGATTTGATTCTTAGGGAGTGATGGATGCCAGCCACAAAAAAGCCCTGCACCAATGGATGGAGCAGGGCGACGTGGTCTGGAGACTCTCTAAAGGTTCTCTAGGTCTATCCCCTGCTGCGGGGTGTTTGGAACGAATGGGATTTCTGAAATCCACAAGGTCCACAATGCACGGTCTGCGGCATCATCTCAGAAGAGATGCTCTGCAGTTGGTGTGGAGTGTGAATTTGATATTCGTTCATGGGAGAATGGGCTGAGGTCGCGGAAGCTGAAGGGAATGGCAGGATCCGTCAATTTTATTTCATATAAAATGTGAGATCAACGTATCGTGATTTGTTGAGATATGAAAAAGCCACCGGTTTCCCGATGGCTTTTTGAAGGATTTGGAATGGATCAAGGAGTTCTACTCCTCATCAAGATCGGCGTCGTCCACCACGAAGTCCGGGTAAGCGGTGGCGGAGTGTTCCGCGAAGTCCAGTCCCTGCGTCTGAGCTTCATCAGAGGCACGGAGTCCAACGGTCTTGTTCACGATGAAGAACAGGATGTAGGACAGCGCAAATGCCATGGTG
The DNA here is from genome assembly GCA_937969125.1 of uncultured Verrucomicrobiales bacterium. GTDB lineage: Bacteria > Verrucomicrobiota > Verrucomicrobiia > Verrucomicrobiales > Akkermansiaceae > SW10. The sequence goes on from CALBVA010000122.1 coordinate 992, forward strand.
GGGACGAGGAAGGCACCGAGAGCCTGGACGCCCATTCCGGTGAAGGCACCTTCGCTGCTGAAGATGGCAACAGCGAGGGTTCCCCAGATTCCGCAGAAGAGGTGCACGGGAATCGCGCCAACGGCATCATCCAGTTTCATCTTCAGGAGGAGATCGCCACCGAGCGCGGTCAGAACGCCGGCAATTAGGCCGATAATTAGAGCGGTCGATGGGGCCACATAGGCGCAGCCAGCGGTGATGGCGACCAGGCCGCCGAGAGCACCATTAAGGCTGATCTCCATGTCTGCCCAGCCATTCCGGATCCAGTGGGTGAGGAGAGCGCCGAGGATGCCTGAGGCACCTGCCAGAATGGTAGCGAGGCCGATTCGGCCAAGTTCAGGGCCGGTGGTGAGATTGGACCCCATGTTAAATCCGAACCATCCGAAGATGAGGAGAAAGCAACCAAGAGCGGCAAGCGGAGCATTGTGCCCGCTCAGGATGCGGGGGCTGCCATCGGAGGAGAAGCGCCCTTTCCGGGGGCCAACGACAATGATTCCAGCAAAGGCAAAGGCACCGCCGACTGAGTGGACAGCGGTGGAGCCGGCGAAGTCAAGGAAGCCCATCTCTGCGAGCCATCCCTTGCCGCCGCCAAAGCCGAAGGAAACTGCGCTCCCGCCCCAGACCCAGTGACCGAGTATAGGGTAGATGAGAAGACAGGCGAAGAATGCGTAGGTGAGGTAACCTGGGAAGAAGGTGCGCTCAGCCATGGCTCCGGATGAGATGGTGACCGCAGCGGTGGCGAACATCATCTGGAACAGGCAGAAAAGCCAGATTCCGGAGTCGAAACCTAAGAGATCATTGCCGAAGGCGAAGTTCTGCCAGCCAACCCAGCCGCTCTGGGAGATGCCGAACATCAGGGCGAAGCCGACGAGAAAGAAGCCGATGCTACCCGCTGCAAAGTCGAGAATGTTCTTCATCACGATGTTGATGGCGTTCTTGGACCGGGAGAAGCCCATCTCAATAAGGCAGAAGCCGGCCTGCATGATGAAGACGAGTGCACAGCAGATCGCGATGAAGCCGTAGTCCATGGGAGCGGATTCTGGAGCCGGGTTCGCCGTGGCTACAGCGTTCGAGGCCTGGAGGGCCGTATCAGCAGCGAGGGCAGGGTGGATCAATGCGAGACCTGCGAATGGCAAGAGCGATTTGAGAGTCAAAGATTTCATGAGAGGGGTGGGATTGGGAATGGTGTGAGAGGGAGCGCGGCAGAAGAGATGCCGAGGCGAGGAAGAAAGATTTAGAGTCCGAGATTTTCAAAGACGATATTGAGTTCCTTTTCAACCAGTTTACGGCGGCCTTTGTTTGGAACGAGGTTCATGGCGTTGCTGCCAATAATCCGCATTTGTTGGAGAGTCGGAGTGGTGTCGGGTGGGACCCCGGCAGCCTCGATGGCATCGTTCTGAAGTTTTTTGACCAAGCCGGAGGGAGCTACCTTGCCGAGCGCTTTTTTCAGGCTGGCTTGAAAATCCTGCCAGGTCATTTCCAGACCCTCATCCGGGACCACGGCGATCTGTGGGCTGTCGGGTTGAGACGGCTGCGCGATCTGTGGCTGTTGTGGCTGCTGTTGTTGGCTCAAGCCCGCCACCTCAGGGCTTGCGGAGATGGCCACAGGCCCACTCTGGTGGTAGCTGACCATGGTGAGGGCCTGCTCGAAGAATTGATTAATCGGCTGCGAAGGATTGAGCTGAAGGATGAGGGTGCCTCCGGTGACGGCCACGGAGACAAATTGATGCTCACTCAGTTTCAGGAGAAAGCCGCGACAGGGGCGGTTGGACTCGCGGAGTCCCTTGTGGATCTCGTGAAATGAGCGAGCCACGACCTGGGCGGCGGCGGTGGAGAGGACCAATTGATCCTCGACCAGAAGACCGTCGTAGTTGACGAAGCCGAGTCCATCGATGTTTCCCAGCTGATAGAATTTTTCGAGTTCAGAGAGTGTCATGGTACTGTGAAGATCAGGCGTTCAGGTCAGCGACGGCTTCATCGAAGCGGCAGCGTCCGCTTTCAATGAGTTTCCCTTTAGCCTCAACAATGTGGCCAAGTTCTGTTCGTGTGATCTTCGTCGCGAAGTTCCAATGTTCCTCATTGGAAACCATGATCATGTCACCACCGTCTCCGAGGGTGGCACTGATTTCACTCATGGTTGAATGAAAGAACTTGAGATTTTGCTGCATGAATTCCGCCGTGGCGGGGAGGCAGTCTGCTTTAAATTCGCCACGGGAAATGACGAAGTCAGTTTGATTGGACATGGGGATGGGGGGGTAAATTAGGGTACTAAGAGCTAGGTGGGGGCTGATCAGGCTACGTCGACGAGGCGTTCGGCAAGGCTGGCGGGGAGGCCGGCGAGGCGGAGAAGGTCCTGGGTTTTTTCGACGTCATAGACGACGCGGTGGCGCTGGATGACGCGGGAAGTCCGGTCGAATATGACGTAGCTGGCCCGAATGTCTGAATCTCGTGGCTGGCCAACGGATCCGACATTGCAAAGGTATTTTGAGACTTCGGAGAGAGTGCAGTATGAGCTATCGATCTCATGGGTGACACCCTGGGTGTGTTCAAAGAATCCCGGCACGTGAGTGTGACCGATGAAGCAGAGCGGGGTTGCCTGCTCTTGGAGGCAGCGGTCGGCATCGGCGAGATCGTGGACATAGCCAAAGAGATTCGACCGATGCGGTGTGGCATGGGCGATGGAGAATCGACCGACACGCCGGACATACGGGAGAGCACCCAGCCAGGCTCGCTGAGGATCGGTGAGGATCTTCCGTGTCCATGTGAGGGAGGCTTGTGCATCCTGATGAAGGGTATCCAGACTTCCGTTACCTGCGACCTCATGATCGTGATTTCCGCGGACGGTGGGGCAATTGAGATCCTGAATGATGCGAGTGCATTCCATGGGCTGGGGGCCATAACCGACGATGTCACCCAGGCAGATAAACTGGTCCACATTCTCAGAACTGGCGTGGTCGATGACCGCTTCCAGAGCCTGGAGGTTTGCGTGGATGTCTGAGATGATTGCCAATTTCATGAAATAGAGAGTTTTTGAACAGTTGGTGTGATCTTGAATCTTTTTTCAGGTTTGTCACATGTATTTTTCTTTAAGATTGCTTAACGAGACGTTTTTTTTGAAGCGTTGGA
>CALBVA010000123.1 GCA_937969125.1 uncultured Verrucomicrobiales bacterium
GGGCAAAGTAGCGCGGGCGCTCGATATCGGCTGTGCGGTAGGACGGTCCTCATTGGAGTTGAGCCGGGAGGCAGCGGAAGTGATCGGGGTCGATTTCTCGAAGGCCTTTATCGAGGCAGCAGAGAGGGTGCGGCTTGGCGAAAGGGTGGGCTTTGATCGGCTGGAAGAGGCGGACGAGCGGACGCCGTTGGAGGTCAGCTTGCCGACGGGACTGAATCCAGAGGTGGTGCACTATGAGGTGGGTGATGCCATGGATTTGAGGGACGGGCTGGGATCATTCGATAGGGTGCACGCGGCGAATCTGGTCTGCCGCTTGCCTGAACCACGGAAGTTTTTACAATCCCTTCCCCGCCTCGTGAAACCCGGCGGTGAGCTGGTGCTAGCGACGCCGTGCACCTGGTTGGAGGAATTCACTAAAAAGGAAAGCTGGCCGGAGGGCCGAACGCTCGATTGGTTGAAGCGGGAGCTGAAGGATGACTTTGATTTCGTTGGGGTCGCAGACGAGCCCTTCCTGATCCGCGAGACCGCCCGTAAATTCCAATGGACGGTCTCGATGGTGACGAAGTGGAAGCGCGGCTGATGCCCCTCCAAAAGTTATCCGCCATTGTAATGGGACAAATTGAATTTTTCCTGTCTTTATACAAGTGTGAGAGAGCTACTGGATCAGGCACTAATTGTATACAACCTCCCTTTAACCGTTCTGGTGATACTGGTGGGCCTCTTCTGGGTGCTCAGTGCCTTTGGAGCGGCTGACATGGAGGCTCTGGACGTCGATATGGATCTCGACCTGAGCACGGAGGGGGATGTCTCGGGCGGCGGTGCACTTCATGGCATCTTGAAATTTGTCAACGCGCAGGATATACCGATCACTTTTCTTCTGAGTCTTCTCGCCATCTTCATGTGGGTTCTGTCCATCGGGGCGAATTACTACCTCAACCCCACCGGGAGCGGCTTACTCTCTCTGGGGTTTAATTTCGCCAGCTTTCTAGTCAGCGTGCTGCTCATCAAGTTCATCACCCAGCCGATGCGACCACTGTTTCGAGCCATCAAAAAAGATCAGGAACATCATGAGCCGCTCATAGGATCGGCTGGATTCATTAAGAGCCGGACGGCGGATGAAACTTTCGCCCAGTGTGAGGTCGTGCGTCCCAACGGCGCTCCCGCTCTCCTCAACTGTAAGCTCGCTGCCGGGGAATCGCCACTCGTCAAGGGCGACCAGATTCTCGTCGTGGCCTATGATGAGCCGTCCCAAAAATTTATCGTCAAATCACTCCCTGAAAACTAACCAAAAATCATGAAATTGTATCAACCCATCCTGATGGATCTCCTTGGCCCCTTGGCCCTGACTGCGATCATTTCCCTCGTCGTCATCGTAGTTATCTGTATCTTCATTCTTCTCACTTTTTATCGAAAGGTGGAAAAGGGAACTTCACTCGTCCGCACCGGTCTGGGCGGGACGAAGGTGTATTTTAATGGAGGCACCGTCATCCCCATCGCCCACCGCGCGGATATGATGGATATTTCGCTGAAGCGGATTGAGATCGATCGCACCGGACGGAATGGACTGATTTGTAAAGATAACCTCCGTGCTGATATCAAGGTGGCCTTCTTCGTTAGGGTCAATAATGCCGCTGAGGACGTGCTGCGCGTGGCCGAGTCCATCGGATGTGACCGGGCATCGTCGGAGGAAGAGATCCGTAATCTTTTCGATGCCAAGTTTTCCGAGGCTTTGAAGACGGTTGGAAAGCGCTTTGACTTCATCTCTCTTTATGAGGATCGCGATACCTTCCGCGACGAAATCCTGAAGGTCATTGGAACCGATCTCAATGGCTTTGTCCTTGATGACGCTGCCATCGATTTCCTGGAACAAACTCCACTGGCCATGCTGGACCCGGATAACATTCTCGATGCAGAAGGTATCAAGAAGATCACCGAGCTGACTGCGAGTCAGGCCAAACTTGCCAACAATATTCAGCGGGATAAAGAGAAGATCATTAAGCAGCAGGACGTTGAAGCCCGTGAAGCCATCCTCGAACTCGAACGCCAACTTAAAGAGACCGAGGCTAAGCAGCAACGTGAAGTCGAAACCGTTCAATTCCGCGAAGAGGCCGAAGCCGCTAAGGTGCAGGAAGAAGAGCGCCAAAAATCCGAGCAAGCGCGAATTTCCGCCGAGGAGGAAATCCAAATCTCGGAAGAGAATAAACAGCGTCAAGTGCTCGTCGCCCAGCGAAACAAGGAGCGCACCGACGGAGTGGAGCTGGAGCGCGTCGAGCGTGAGCGCATGCTAGAGGAGATCGAGCGAAAGCGCGTCACCGAGCTGAAGTCTATCGAAGCTGAGAAGGCTGTGGAGATTCAGAAAAAGGAAATCCAGGAAGTCATTCGTGAACGCGTCGCTGTCGAGAAAGGCGTCGTCGAGGAGCAGCAACGTATTAAAGATACCGAGGAATTTGCCACTGCGGATCGATACAAGCAGGTCACCATCACCACCGCTGAAGCCAATGCTCAGCAGAAGCTCATTGATGAAATCAAAGCCGCCGAAGCTCACAAGGAAGCCGCCCAGCTGAAGGCTGACGAGCAAGCTTACACCGTGATCAAGTCTGCTGAAGCAGGCAAAGCCTCTGCTGAAATGCATGCTGAAGAGCGAGTTATCGGAGCGGAAGCGGAGCAGGCTGCTGCCGAAAAAGAAGCCGCTGCCAAGAAGATGCTCGCCGAAGCAATCATCAAGGAATCCGCCGCCACCGGAATGGGTGAGGCCGAAGTTCTTCGTGCGAAGGGCGAGGCCGATGCGAAAGCGATCGAACAGAAAGCTGCGGCCATGAAACTCTTCGAAGAAGCCGGTCAGGAACACGAGGAATTCAAGCTCGAACTCGACAAGGCCAAAGCCGTCGAGCTCGCCGAGATCGATGTGCAACGCCAAATTGCGGAGCAGCAGGCCCTCGTCGTTGGTGAGGCCCTCAAGTCTGCCAATATCGACATCGTTGGTGGCGAGACGCAGTTCTTCGACCGCATCACCAATGCCATCACCACTGGCAAGGCCATCGACCGGACGGTCTCGAACAGCAGCGTGCTGGATGATGTC
>CALBVA010000124.1 GCA_937969125.1 uncultured Verrucomicrobiales bacterium
GAAGGCTCCCCCCTCTTCAGGGAGCTGTCAAAGACCGCTCCATCAGGCGTCCAACCGGTGTAGTGGGCGACGACCGTATTGAAAGAAGCACGTTTGGCTCCGCCATCGCCCGGCTTCAAAACCTTCGACTTCAAACCGGTGTGGGTCATGGAAACTCCGGCTGGAAGGACTGGCTGCGACGCGGACTCCGAGGATGATTCGCTACAGGAAGAGAACGCCAGAACCAAGGAGACCGCAGAGACATTGAAGATCGATTTCATTACCGGACGATGATCCCTGCTGCCCCCGACCACGTCGAGCGGGATCTCCCGACAACTGTCATCAAATTTCTCCCGGCGTTCCTCCTGCCCGGTCACGGTGAAAACTTCAACGCAATCCCGTCCTCCTGGACCACCATGGTATTGAGGAAGCGACTTGCGAGGGATGGCTCTAGGGTGTGAATGGGCTGCTGCTGGAGAAGACTCGGCCCGATCAAATTAATGAGCTGGCGGAATGGACCGGTGAGGCTGGATGAAAGATGCTGTAACTCCAGTCCCTCAACCTCCGGTCGATCAAGATAGATGCCGCGAGTTTGGCGGTCATATCGAAGGCCGCAGGCCAACTGACAGCTCCCCGAAGTACTTCTCCCAGCGATTTGCCCGAGAGCAGGAATCCCAGTCAGCTCCCCGAGACCGGAGGCGGCACCGACCTGCGTGGTCAGTCCAATGCGCACCTTGTTCCGGTCCGGAAGCAGTGAGAACACTGGATTATTAAGCCCCAAACGACCATAGCCACCGATGTCTCGCTGGAAGGGAAAATAGGGTAGTAGTTGTCCCGTAATCTGGCTGGTGCGGATCAGATACTGGGAGCGCAAGGCCAAGTCGGCCACTGTGCTACACCCTGATAAAACGACAAGAGGCGAACACTTTGCCAGACGGCTCAAAATCTTTCTCCGATTCATGAAGTCAATCTGCGCAGTTTCACGAAACTTTGAAGCCGGAACTTCTATCGCTGATCTAAACGCCCAGCTGTATCAGCCCCCGACGGATGGCTTTCGCAACGGCATGGGTGCGGTCATTGGCCTCGAGCTTGATCAGAATGTTTGAGACGTGCGTCTTCACCGTGGGCATGCTGAGAGTCAGATGTTCCATAATCATCTTATTGCTCATCCCGATGGCCATGAGTTGAAGAACGTCCTTTTCCCGGGCGGTGAGATTCATCCGGCCTTCGCGGATCTCGATCTTCTGCTGAATCGCTGGGGGGAAATACTGATCACCTTGGGCCACGGCGACGATGGCATCATGGATCTCACTACTGCTGGAGGACTTCGACAAATACCCGGCAGCACCGGCCGAAACGGTACACCAGATATTCTCCTCCTCCTCGAAGGCGGAGAGCATGATAACCCTCGCCGAAGGATCAATGCTAATGAGATCCGCCAGGACCTTGTAACCATTACGACCCGGCATCCGAAAATCGAGGAGGATGACATCCGCCCGCTCGCGCTGATAGCGGCTGATCAAGTCACAACCTCTCTCAAAAGTGGCCAATACCTCGAGGTCGGGGTAGTCACTGAGGATGTTGGTGAGACCGATACGGATCATCTCATGATCGTCGGCCAGGTAGATCAGAATCTTGTCAGTCATTGTTCTGTATTGCAGGGAACGGTGAGGGTGACCCAGGTCCCCTCATCCGGCTGGCTCTCGATTTGGAGATCGGCGTCCAGGCGCATGGCGCGCTCACGCATTCCTACCAAACCGAAGTGCCCGCTGGAAGCGTCTTCACTCATATCGAAGCCCTTACCGTCATCTTTTACGGTGACTACGACTTTTGACCAGCCATAGGTGAAGGTCAGCGTGATGAGAGTTGCTTCGCCATGATGGAGCGCATTTCTGACCGCTTCCTGGGCAATGCGCAAGATATGGCGCGCCTTGAAATCAGAGAGAGCAAAAGTCTCCCCCTTTGTCTCAATCTCCAGCCGGGTATCTCCGAGCCGAATCTCATCTAACAGGAGTTCATCAATGCGGTCCGCGAGAGAGAGAGAAGAACTGGGAACCTCACGAAGCTCGATAATGGAATCCCGGACCTCCTTGCGGCAGTGATCCACCATCCGACGTGCCACAGAAAGCGCCTCAGAGGCCTGATGATCATCGCCATATTTCGCATGGACATGATCGAGCTGCAATCCCACCCCGGTGAGGTGCTGCTGGAGGGTATCATGAAGTTCGCGGGCCACCCTATGGCGCTCCTCGAGTAGTGTCTTCTCTTTCACCTCCTCGGTGATCAAGGCCGTTTGCTCCCGGACGATACGACGCAGGACAAGCCACCAGACCAGCGAGAGAAGAACCAGACCGGCCACGATCACGAGCCCGAGATAGAGATGCATCCGCCCCTCACGGAGCGAAGTGAGAGGTTCCTCCGCTGCTGACAATCCACACCCGAAGATGAGCAGGAGGATTGTCAGCCGGATGAAATTCATATCGCGGTGACTAGAAGGTGATCCCAAAGTCGATTTCTTTACCGAAGCTTTCCATCCGATATTTCGGAAGTGGTAGAGCTTTTGGCGTCCAGGAATTATCCCCACCAATGCCCATCTGACGTTTATCGAGGTGGAGAGTCCAGTAGCCCGCATCCTTCAAATCAATCGGATGAAGGGCGGTATTGAGATTCTCCTCGGTGTAGGGCCAGATCGAAAAATCAAAATGCGGCGATGATGTAAATTTCAACGCCGGGACTCCCTCACCGGTGAGATGAAGGAAGCGAACATCCGTGCGCGATCCACTTTCCTGTGGGCGCCCGTAATCATAGCGGAGATCAGTAATGGACATCTCGTTCAGTTCGAGCGGCGTGCCGGATTTCCGGTCCCATTGGGTCTCGGTGCGACCACGCCCGTAAAATCGGGTATCCTTGTAATCAGCCACAATTCCAGCAGTGAAACCAAGACGCGGGAGAAGGGTCTCGAGGTTATCCCTGACCAATTTCAACGAAACGGTAACACCCTCAAGATGGGCGGGCGCATAGCGAACCGAGAGCCAGGCTCCGACGGTGGGCAGCTTCATGGTGGCCACGATGGTCTCCCCTTCTTTTTTCACACCCTCGATCTCGGCCTTGTCCAAGGCATCCTTCCACTTCCATTGCGGAAGCTTTTCGAAAACCGGCCTCACGCTTTGGCGGTCATTGTCAGTGAGGGCTCGCCAAAAGTGCGGACGCATCGGGGAGGCGAGGATCTCTTTGTCAGCAATTTTAAATGAGGTGAGAGAGCCGTCTTTTTTCGAGATCTCAAGCACACGATCGGCATGCATCATGATGAAGTGGGTCTCAGTCTCGGAGTGATTTGTGATGATCTCTATGGCCGGAACCAGTTGCGGCTTGGCCTTACGAATGACCTTTTCATCAAAGGCAATGATGTGTCCCGCAGAGGCCCAGCTGGCATCCTCCTTCAAGGACCAGACTACCCGGGCGACGAGTTCGCCACTTGACTCAAGAATCGGCTGCTTGAAGCTCACTTCAGCCGTTTCCCCGGCAGCGATCTTCGGAAGCTTAAGCTTGGCTCGATGAGAAATTTCACCGTTGGCGAGAATTTCCAAAGTCGCTTCGAGGTGATCGAGCGATGAGAAGAAGTAGCGATTCTCGACTGAGATGACGCCATCCCGGAGGAAGGTGACCTTGAGCGGTTGATGGACTTTTTTAAGCTCCCAGGTCTGGGGTTTCGGATCCCCCTGTGAATCGACAATGCCATTAAAACAAAAGCTCCCGCTATTCGGGGTATCACCAAAGTCGCCGCCGTAGGCGAGGAACTCGCGTCCGTCATCGGACTTCTTCCAGACCCCCTGATCCCGGTAGTCCCAGACAAAGCCGCCACAGAGTCGGGGTTCACTGCGAATGAGGTCCCAGTATTCCGCAAAATTGCCGAGAGAATTTCCCATGGCATGGGAGTATTCGCAGGGAATGATAGGTCGATTTCCCGGTGCGTTTTTCACAAGCTCCTTAAGCTGTGCCACGGAGGGATACATACGGCTAATGACATCCACCCAAGCCGGATCGTAAGGATTGCCTCCGTAACGGACGGCGTCGGTATAGACGTCCTTGCGATCCTGCTTCAAGAATTCCTTTGCATAAGAATCAGACGAGGCTCCTTCATAATGAATGAGCCGAGTGGGATCGGCCTCTTTCATCCAGCCAGCCATTGCGGCGTGGTTCGGACCCTGGCCGGATTCATTACCCAGTGACCACATAATGATCGAAGGGTGATTCCGGTCTCGCTCGACCATGCGAATACCACGCTCAATGAACGCCGCAGCCCACTCCGGCTTATTGGTGAGCAAGCCGCCTACTCCATGGGACTCCACATTTGCTTCGTCACAAACGTAGAGCCCGTGAATATCGCAGAGGTCGTAAAGGTAGGGATCATTGGGATAATGCGAGGTGCGGACCGCATTAATGTTAAAGCGCTTCATCGTAAGAATGTCCTTCTCGATATCAGCGCGGGTGACGGTCTTCCCTTCACGTGAGTTATGATCATGACGGTTCACGCCATAGAGCAAAATAGGAGTGCCATTTACCAATAGCTGGCCTTTTTCATCATAACCGACCTCCCGGAAGCCAATCCTGATGGGGATGCTTTCAATGATCTCCTCTCCCTTCTTAAGAGAGACGATCAACTTATAAAGGTTCGGTTGCTCCGCGCTCCAGAGCTTTGGGTTGTGCACGTTGAAACCGATGTAGTGCCAGAAGGCGAGATTCTCCCGCTGCGGATGACGCTCAATCGCGACCGGTTTCGCACCAACTTGATAGGACGTGACCTGCTTCCCATTCGCGTCAAAAAGAGTGCTGTGAATCTCGACACCGTCCCACTTTTGATCGGTAAAATTCTGCAGGGTCGGACGAACTTCCATACGCCATTTGTCACCCTCCAGCAGCGTGGTGCGGGTGGCGAGATCCGCGAAGCCCATCTTGGACCGCGCCATCAAAGTGACCTCTCGATGGATGCCGCTCATCCGCCAGTGATCTTGGTCCTCCAAGTAGGCTCCATCACTCCAACGCCAGACCTGCACGGTCAGCTTATTGTCAGTAGGCTTGGCAACTCCGGTAATGTCGAATTCCGAACCAAGGCGGTCATCCTCGGCATAACCAACAAAGGTGTCATTGAGCCAAACACGGTAAGCCGAGGTCACTCCACCGAAATGCAGAATGATCTGCTGCCCCGCAAACGTCTTCGGAAGATCGAAGCTGCGTTCATAAATCCCCACCGGATTATCCTTGGGATCGATGAAGGGAGGATTGACCGGAAAGGGATATTTCGAATTCGTATAGATGGGCGTGCCGTAGCCTCGCATTTCCCAATTCGAAGGGACATCGATGGTCTTCCACTCGACCTTAAACTCCGGAGTGCCCAAGCTGGCGGGGACGTCTGCTGGTTTAGGATACCAGGCGAAATTCCAGTCGCCGTTTAAGGAAACAAAACGACCGGACTTCTCGCGATCAAGTGTCAGAGCAGTCCCTTCATCGGGATACGAATAGATGGAGGCGCGGCCGGGAAGACGGTTAATTCCCGAAACAGCCGGATCCTGGTGCTCATTGAACTCCTGAGCTGACAGGAGGCCCGTTCCGGTGAGAGCTAGAATAAACTGACGTGTGCGTGCCATATGGAAAAGGATGGCCAATGCTGCCTGCTGTGTGAAGGGGGAATAAAAACCGCCGATCTGTGCCGAGGTGAAACCGATGACCTCCAGAGAGATGCATGTTACGGAATCAGAAAACAAATCACTGATTGGAACATTGCTGGGAATCACACATTCCTGAGGATTTTTCTGTGCTCCTCGCGATGTGAATGCGTCAACTTTCCAAAGACTCAGATTTTCATGCAACGACAGAACATGGACACCAGACCACCCAAACACAATCCTCACAACACACTTAATACAAACCTGTTAAAGAGACATTACAGCTCACATTCATCGAAAAGTTAAAGAATGAAATGCACCTAGGTGAAGGTAGATTTTCTACAACCTTAAAGATACCCCGTAACAACTCACGAATAGCGGGATCAAAACAAGTTACTCTTAACAAAATAAAAGTTGACCGTTTTCTCAAATCGCTACAAGTTCCCGCATGGCCAAAGCAAAAGCAAAGCGTTATACGCCCCAAGAAAAAGAAGAAATCCTCGCTTTCATCACTTCCGAAGGACGTGGAGGACAAACCAAAGCAGTCAAAAAGTTCGGTGTCACGGCCGCGACCATTGCCTCCTGGAAAAAGAAAGCCGTTGGTGGCGGATCTGGATCTGGATCTCTCGGTAGCGTTCCCAGCTCCAAGAAACTGAAGGCAGTTCAGGAATACGCTTCGAAGCTCGCTGAGCTCGAAACCACCAAGGCACTAGTCGACCAGCTCGAGAAAGCCTGTGCAAAGTTGAAGTCGAAGATTTGATCGATACACGACCGATCCTATCTTCAAAAAAACAACTCTCTAAAGACTCCCGTTCGCGGGAGTCTTTTTTTATTGTTCAAAGTAACGCCCCCAGTTGCTCTAACAGAATTTCTGCAAACTGAAAAACCCCACTCTTTGGCCCCCTCGCCACTTTTGAATGACGAACTTTCGTGAAAACTGAGGTGACGCACTCCGCGGAAAACTGGTCTTAAACGGGTGTGAAAATCTGAAATCTCAAGGCTCTGACTCCTTTCAAGAAGCTTGTCGTTACAGCTCTTAGCTTCGAAGAAGTTGGTGCGCAAATCAATCTTGAGTCTGACAAGCGCTCCGGATCGCGTTGCCCGAACTGTCATTTCATACTTCCTCGCGAATGAGCAGGATGTCGAGCGGTGATGGATTGCCCCATGTCACACGGTCCGATGGTCATGCTCACCTTTCCTACGGTCCAGGGACATGGTCGCAAGTGTCTGAGCTTCGTGACGACTTGCCCGGAGGAAGCCCATCCTTCCTGCCAGGTAACTTGGCGTTTGATGAGAGTTCACTTCAGGCTTGATCGAAGGTTTCAACAACCTGATTTCAAGAATGATTCATGAAGTGTGCAGCATCAGAGATCTGCACTGCCTAGAGCTCAAATTGCACCACCATGCTGTCATTCGTGCCTGACGAAGAGACATTCTTTTGGCCTAACCACCCAGATAACTCATCTCGGCTTTCGTTCTACTGATCAAGCCCCGTTCCTCCGAGTACCGATCTTTTCGAGCCCCCCAAAGACCTCTCAAAAAATCGAGAACTTCTACATCATCATCGGCATTTCGCAACGCAGCCCTGAGATCCGCTCCCTCACTGGCGAAAAGACAGGTAAATGCTTTTCCCTCTGCGGAAATCCGAAGCCGAGAGCAATCCCCACAGAAGGGCTGTGTCACCGAAGAGATCACCCCGAACTCCCCTTCCCCGTCAGCGAAGGTCCACCGTTTCGCAACTTCACCCGGGTAGGTCGCAGCGACTGGCTTGGCAGGAAACTCAGAGGTCACGATCTCCACGATCTCCTTCGCAGTGACGACCTCTTCCATCTTCCAGCCGTTACTCGCACCAACATCCATATATTCGATGAAGCGCAAGGTGACCCCATTCTCACGGGTCCAGCGGATCATGGGCAGGATTTCCTGCTCGTTTACCCCACGTTGAACGACCATATTCACTTTTACCGGAAGTCCATGGAGGCGGGCGGTCTTGATACCGAGGAGAACGCGGTCCACCTTCGCCCCCACGCCATTCATCCTGGCAAAGATCTCCTCATCCAGGGCATCGAGGCTCACGGTGACCCGATCGAGGCCTGCTGCCGCCAGTCCTTCCGCCTGGTGATTCAGCAATATCCCGTTAGTGGTAATGGCGAGATCCTCCACTCCCGGCACTGCAGAAATCATCGTCACGAGATCCTTCACACCTCGACGCATCAGAGGCTCGCCGCCAGTGAGACGGATCTTTTTCACCCCGAGTTCCACCGATGCTCTGACCGTGCGCACCAGTTCGTCAAAGGTCAGGATCTCCTCACGCGGGAGGAATTGATAACCCGGTCCGAAGACCTCCACCGGCATACAGTAGCGGCAGCGGAAGTTACAGCGATCAGTCAATGAGAGCCGTAGATCACGAAGAGGACGGTGGAGGGTATCGAGCATCTGAAAAAATTAGCTAGGCGGATTCGTTGGCCAGGAGGCGTTCCTCCGCCCAGTCCTCGGGCTCGCGTTCGACCCGACGGCAGATCCGCTGGATGCAACGCTCCCAGACTTCCTCTCCTTCCAGAATTTTCACCTCAATTCGCAAAAAGTAAATTGGCACGTCAATCTCATCCGGTCGGGGAAAGCGCACCGCATCCTTCTCTGTAGTGACAATTATATCCACGCCCCGCGTGATACAACGATACATGAAGGGCTCGATCTCCTTTGCCGTGAAAGCATGGTGGTCCGAGAAAGTGGTGTGGAAGAGCACATTCCCGCCCAGTTTTTTCAGCAAGCCGTCGAAGCTTTTGGGCTGCGCGATTCCAGAAATCGCCCCGATGTATTTCCCATCTAAAGCAGAGAGCGGGAGGATCTCGTCAGTGAAGACTCCCTTCAAATGCTTCGGCCCGTGGGTGCACTGCATGATCTCGGCCTCCTTGTTATGCTTACGGATTTTTTTAATGAGTCCGCCATTCGGCTTTCCATCGCACTTGGTCAGGAAGATGTAATCCGCCCGACAGAGATTCCGCGGAGGTTCACGAAGTGTTCCGCGCGGAAGGATGTAATTGTTTCCAAAGGGAGCGTTTTGATCGACGAGGATGACATCCAGCGAATGCTCCAAATCCAGATACTGTAAGCCGTCATCGAGAAGCAAAGTGTCCACCCCAAGGTGCTTCACCGCGAATCGTCCGCCCCGCACCCGATCCCGGTCCACCACGACAGCGACGCCAGGAAGATTGGTGGCGAGCATGTAGGGTTCATCCCCGGCATACTTGGCCTTGAGGTGGATCTTTCGTCCATCGCTCACGATCTTTGGCGGACTGGTCACGGTGGCACCGGTGGCGGGATTAGTCCATTTTTGGGGCTCCTTGAGATCAGCGCTTTTATAGCCGCGACTGAGAATCGCCACGCTCCGCCCGCGCTCGGTAAGTTCGCGGGCGAATCTCTCCACCACCGGGGTTTTGCCGGTTCCTCCGACAGTGAGATTCCCAATGCTCACCACCATGGTGCCGAGGTTCGATTGAGTCTTCCAACCTTTCCGGAACAGGCGGAGGCGGGTTCGCACACCAAAGCGATAAATCCAGGATAGGCCACGAAGAGCAGTGCGGAGAGAGGAGGCACCGAAGCCGCGGGCCCGACCGAAGATCACATCGGTCGCCCACTTCTCGAGCTCGTTCTTATCGCCAGTCATCGCCGGACGCAGTGAACAATAACCGGCGGCAAAGAGCAAACCCCGTGCGGGTCATTTCAGCCGGGCCTCCTTGACGGATTTCGTAATGATCGCCGCCACCGCGTCCGCACCTGCCGGAGTGGGATGGATTCGGTCCCACTGGAGAAATTTCCTTCGGCTCTTCCCGGCGGGAGTGGCCCGACCGTCGACCGCCAACTCGAGGTTCTCCGAAGCCTGGTGATGGAAGGTCTTTAAAGGGATTTTGATCGCGAGCGGACGATTCGAGAGCCATTCCTCCAGGCGTTTGTTGGCTTTTTTAATAAGTTCCGATCCCGGATATTGCTCTTTTGAAAGAACTCGGTTGACCGAGGACGCGGCATCAGGAATGTCTCCGATGATGACTGGACATTTGAGCTGTTCCAGATGAGCGAGACCTTTTTCGAAGAATTCCATGCGGGAGAGCTTCGCCAGCCCCGGACCCCGAAGCTTCGGATCAGCGTAGAGATACCAGAAGAGATAATCGACCGCGACCACGATGGTGGGCTTCATTCTCGCAGCCGCACGGGCCTGATACCGGCCATGGGATTCCACCGCCATAAAGGTCCAATTGTTCCCGAGGTTTTCAATCGGTCCGCTAACAGGCCCTAGCCGATTCCTCAGGTGGTGATGGAGGCCGAGGGCCTTGGAGCGAGGCGAGAAAAAGGGAATGCCATACTCGCGAAGGTGGAAGCCATCGGAGAGGCTCGCACCAATGATCACCGGCTTTTCCCAGAGGTCACGCACCTGTGCCGAAACGAATCCGGTGAGGAAAAAGAGGAAGAAAAAGAGGCGCATGACTCTCCGGTGAGATTCACCTAATTGGAGAAAATTTCAAGATCAGGATTAGCTTCCATCACTGCCCACTGGAGGCCTTGCGTTCTTCAATGAGAGCCTCAATCTCTGCAGCGACGGCAGGATTCTTTTCTTTTAGGCGCCTTTCTAACGACTTCGAGACCATGCGAAAAGTGTTCTCGTTCTCGATGGCTTTTAGGATCGCGAGAGCCTCCTTGCCGTTCTCTTCCACCCCCTCTTTGAGAAAGACCGCCGTTCTCAGACTTCGCTGCTTAGTTTCCGTAAAGCCGTTCACGAATTCCAGAGAAGTCGCGAGGTCTGCGACCTTACTGATCTGGGTCACGGCAGTGTAGTCGATCATGGGCTTAAAAGTATCAGGGATTTTCAGGCTGTGATAGTTGGTCAGAAGATCCTCCGCTGACATGCCCTCGACATATGCCCGATAGACGGAATTATGAACCAACGCTGGAAAGCGGGCGAGATTGTCATCAATGAAAGCCTGATCCACCAGCTTCTCACGGCCCAGGCCCTGAGCCAGCGATCTGAAGATTATCTCCTGCTCTTTCTCCTCAAGCTTGAGTTTCCCGATGTCATCGATGCGACTCAGAAAAGCCTCACGCTTCGAGCCTTTTGAGAGGGCTCCGAATCTACCAATGGCCTGCTTCCTGGTCTTCTCGATTTGTTCTCCTTCTCCCAGCGTCTCCAGCCATGAGAAGTGGCCGACTGGGTCCGTATTCATAAGCGAGAGTGACGCCTGCTTCAGAGCCAAGGCTTTGTGCTCCGGAGACTTCAAAAGTGCATAACCCTCCTTCACATCGGACAATCCCACCTTCCCTAGCTGCAAGAACCATGAGCGGATCAGCCGCCCCTGCTGATCTTCCGGGACAAATTCCTCCAGGAGACGGTGGAACTCAGCAGGGGTCATTCCCTTCCCTGACATCGTCCTGATCGTCATGTTCATCAGGGCAGGCTGTCCCTGGGCCTTGTGCAATTTCTCCTGAAGAGCAAGGAAGGCAGGGCTCAGCTTCTCTTCTTCAATGGGAGCCTCATTCACGCTGGCAGTATTATTTTGTGACTGTTCAGCCTTCGGGTCGCAGCCAGTGAGAAGGGTGAGGAAGGAGAGGAGAGAGCAGTGTTTGATCATCTTGGTAGTCATTGATAACCACTACTAGCTGAAGCAATTTCGATGACAGGAAAAGTTTGGATTGTGAGCCCCTGGGAGGCCATGCGAACTCCGCAGAAAATCGGTTGAGGCTTGCCATGAAAAGGAAAATCGCCAGTCTCCCCGCCACACAACCCGACCCAAATCAACCCATCAAATTATGAGCGAATTTCACGTAGTCCCCACCGATAAGCACGACGAATTGGTCAAAGCCGCCTACGAAGCACGTGGCTACACCGCGGAGGAATCCGCCGTAGCCGCCGTCGTCTGCCAGGATGCCACCCGTCACGGGATCCGCACCCATAATGCCCTGAAAGCCCTACACCTCGATCACCTCTTCGGCTCCGCGACCGGAGGCTGCGTCCCAGCTGCTGAGATCGAGGTAGTCAATGACCGCTTCAAGGCCAGCGAAGTCTGGAATGCCAATAAGAAGCTCGGACAAGCCGTCGCAGTCGCCGCGATTGATCGCTGCATCGAGATGGCCGACGAATACGGCGTGGGACAGGTCGCGATCGACAACGCCTTCCACTACCTCTGGGGTGGCGGATATGTCATGAAGGCCGCAGAAAAGGGCTACATTGCCTATACCAACTGCACCTCCACGCTCGCCGAGGTTGTGCCTTTCTTCGGAAAGCACCCTACCCTGGGCACCAATCCGCACTCCTGGGGATTCCCCACACA
The DNA here is from genome assembly GCA_937969125.1 of uncultured Verrucomicrobiales bacterium. Taxonomy (GTDB): domain Bacteria; phylum Verrucomicrobiota; class Verrucomicrobiia; order Verrucomicrobiales; family Akkermansiaceae; genus SW10. Next base: position 11,963 of record CALBVA010000124.1, read on the forward strand.
AGAGGCTAACGGCTTTCCCATCGTGATCGACTGGGCCACCTCTACGGTAGCGATGGGCCGCGTACAGCAGCTGAAGCGCGAGGGCAAGCAACTCCCTCCCGGCGCCGCTGTCGATAAGGATGGCAATGAAACCCTCGACCCAAATCAAGTAGCCGCCCTCCTCCCCTTCGGTGCTCATAAAGGCTACGGAATGGCCCTTATCAACGAACTCGTTGGTGGCTTCATTGGCGGGAATATCCCGACCGAACGTGGCCTGAAGGGCGCTAAAACCACCTCCTGCTTCTACTTCCAGGTCATCCACCCGGACGCCTGGAACAGCGGGGCCTATGTCCACGGATCACAGTCCGCCAACATGAAGGCAGTCCTTGATGACGTCCTCGGACACGGAAATGAAAAGTGCCTTCTTCCCGGCCAGATCGAAGCCGGCTTCCGCAAGCGCACGGATGCTGCCGGCGGGCTCCTCTTCTCCCCCGCTGAGATTGCCGAGTTTAAGGAACTCGCTGACGAAGTAGGAATCTCCGGATGGGAACTCGAAAACTTCCCCGGCGAAGAAGCTTAATTTTCCCAACTCGTTCCCACCACCATGCCCAACTACGATTACAAATGTGAGAAGTGTGAGCACGTCTTCGAGGTGTTCCAGAGCATGAAGGATGACAAGCTTACCGACTGCCAGCAGCCCGACTGCAACGGCACGGTGAAACGTTTGCTCGGCACCGGAGCGGGACTCATCTTTAAAGGATCGGGCTTTTACGAAACCGACTACCGCTCGGACTCCTACAAGGCCGGCGAGAAAAAAGCCTCCGAGGCTGCCAAGCCGAAAACCGAGAAGAAGGAAAACTCCTCTGACTGATCGGCCAATCGCTCGCGATAGAATCAACAAACCCGCGATCTCCGGATCGCGGGTTTTTCTACGTCAGGAGCGCACGCTAAACTCCGCCGATTTCGGTTCCTTCGGAGCGGACCAGCTTTCGGAAGGCTTCGATTAACTTGAGGGAGAGCTCACCCGGCTTGCCGTCACCAATTTCGCGCTCATCGAGCTTCACCATCGGAATGGTCTCTGCCGCTGTGCCGGTCAAGAAAGCCTCGTCCGCTGTGTAGAGATCATATCGCGTCATCGAGGCCTCACGGATGCTGATGCCCAGCTCCCCACAGAGATCAAAAATAACTTGGCGCGTGATGCCATCCAGGCTCCCATCGGAAACAGGCGGAGTCAGGACCTCACCCTTCTTCACGATGAAGACATTATCTCCCGTGCACTCCGCGACGTAACCCTGCTCATTCAGCATAAGGCCTTCCTTGGCCCCAGCTTGCAAGGCCTCCACCTTTGCCATAACATTATTCAGGTAATTCAGCGACTTCACCTGTGGACTCAGGCTGGCGGGGGTCGGACGACGGGTGGAGCAGGTCACCACCTCGAGACCGTTTTCGTAAAATTCCTGCGGATAAAGAGTAATCCCCGAGGCGATGATAAACATTGAGGGAGTCTCACAGAGGTAGGGATTCAACCCAAGGTCCCCCACTCCACGCGTCACCACGAGACGGATATAGCCATCCCGTAAGCCGTTCGCGCGGATGGTATCGAGAGTGTATTGGCAGATCTCCTCGACGCTCCAGGGCATCTTGAGAAGGAGCGCTTTTGCCGAAAGAAAGAGGCGCTCAATGTGCTCGGTCAGACGGAAAACGCGGCCTTCGTAAAAGCGGATTCCTTCGAAAATCCCGTCGCCGTATAGCAACCCATGATCAAAGACTGAAATTTTTGCCTCCGCTTCCTCAACGATTTCTCCGTCCAACCAGATTTTACGACTCATGACTTGTCACACAACTTTGTGCTCGGCGCATCCTGACTTTCCGAACGAGGCTTGCAATCCAAATTGGTCGAAAGAGGGAGCAATTTCCCAATAGCCTTGAAGTCACGACTCGCTGTCACGCTTCTCAATCTCCTCAAGGATCGCGGTCTTCGCCTGAATGGCATTCTCATCCTGCGGGTGGTCCTTAAGCACATTTTCAAAGCACTTCAGTGCAGCGTTCAATTCTCCCGTCTCAGCCAGAATCATCCCACACTCGTATTGAGCGAGGACAAGAGCCGGCTGAAGTTCGAGTGCTTTCTTAAGAGCTTCCAGCGCCTGAATCTTCTTACCGCGAAGCCGGAGAATGCGTCCCCGGGCATACCAGGCGGAAGCGTCATCAGGGGCCAATTCCACCGCCTTGGCAGAAGCGTCCTCGGCATCAGAGGGGTAGTCACCCTGCATCAGCGCCAGTGCGTAACTCACGTAAACCTCCGGCCGATCCGGATCCAACTCAATGGCATCCTCATAGTGGGAGATCGCCACCCCGATCTTATTCTGACCAATGGCATCCGCCGCCTTCATGATCAGCTCATCGACCTCCCCCAGCCCTAGCTCACGCACCTTCGACATCGCCTTCTCAGCCTTCTCGGTTTCCCCGCTGGCATTCAGAATGACCGAGTAAAGCTGCCAGCTCTGCACATCATTCGGGTCCTCAGTAAGAGCGGTCTCGACCGCCTGTAAAGCTGCCGGCATATCCCCTGACTGCGCCGCATCAATCGCCGCATTGTAGTATTTCACATTCGGTGAACTCATTGAGCGGGGAGTAGCAAAATGCCGGTTTCCTTCCGAGGGGAATATTTCGGGTGGCTCGCCGAGAAACTTTGATTGGAAAGGCCTCACCCCGGCTATCGGAGACAGCTGGATGGGTGTGCTTCTAATTTATCAAATTACAAATCTGCCCCCCTG
>CALBVA010000125.1 GCA_937969125.1 uncultured Verrucomicrobiales bacterium
CCTCCCTTGGAAATTCGATGTCCTCCCCGCTATCCCCTCCGACTTCGCCCTGCAGCCCATCGAACAATCGGAAGGCCGCCTGAAGCACGTCCTAAAACTCGCCAAACTTAAGGCCGTCACCGAAATCGTGAACGCCTGTGACGCCGGCCGCGAAGGAGAACTCATCTTTCAATATATCATCGACTACGGGAAAATTCAGAAGCCCGTCAAACGGCTCTGGATGCAGTCAATGACCACCGGAGCCATTCAGGAGGCTTGGGATCACCTTCGCAATGGCGAGGAAATGTCCAATCTCGCCGACGCCGCGAAATGCCGCTCCGAGTCGGACTGGCTTGTCGGGTTGAATTCCACCCGCGCCCTCACCTGCTTCCGCTCCCGCCATGGTGGATTTAATATCACTGCAGCTGGCCGCGTGCAGACTCCCACCCTCGCCATCCTAGCCCGCCGCGAGCGTGAAATTCAGGCCTTCAAGCCTACTCCCTACGCCGAAGTGCACGGCACCTTCGGAGTCGAAGCCGGTGAGTATGACGGCAAATGGGTGGACCTTAATTTCAAAAAGGACGAGTCCAATCCCCATGGTCGTGCCGAACGCATTTGGGATAAAGATCGCGCTCGCCTCATCACCGAACGCTGCCAAGGAAAAGTTGGCATTGTCACCGAGGACAAGAAGCTCACCAAGCAGATCGCGCCGCAGCTCTACGACCTCACTACTCTTCAGCGTGAGGCTCCCTTCACTGCCAAAAATACCCTCGGCCTCGCCCAGACCCTCTATGAGCGTCATAAGATGATCACCTATCCCAGAACAGACTCGCGCTACCTGCCCGAAGACTACCTGGAGAATGTGAAGACCATCGTCTCCGACCTCGCGCAGTCGAACTCCGACCTCGCTGATTGGGCCAAGGACGCCCTAAAGAACGACCGCATCAAATTCCAGAAGCGTATCTTTAATAACGCCAAGGTCAGCGATCACTTCGCCATCATCCCGACCGGCCGCGTAGTGAAGCTGGATGACGCCGCCGCGAAGCTTTATGACATGATCTTAAAGCGCTTCCTCGCCGTATTCTTCCCCCACGCCGAATTCGAGGTCACCAAACGCCTCACTACCATCGATCACGGAGCGGAAAAGGACATCTTCCGCACCGATGGCAAGATCCTCATCGTCCCCGGCTGGCTCGGAGTCTATGGCCGCCGCCCCGGAGTGGGTGCCGGTAAGGATGAACTTTGCATGGTGAACGAGGGCGAGGACGCCAAAGCCATCGAAATCACCATGGAGGAAAAGGAAACCAATCCTCCCGCCCGCTTTACCGAATCCACCCTCCTCTCCGCCATGGAAGGTGCCGGAAAGCTCATCGATGATGATGAACTCCGCGAAGCGATGGCTGAGCGCGGCCTCGGAACACCCGCCACCCGCGCGGCCACCATTGAGGGACTCCTTCGCCAAAAATACCTCACCCGTGACGGGCGCGAATTGATCACCACCGGAAAGGGCATGCGCCTCATCGATCTTCTGGAAGAAATGGACATCAAGCCGCTCACCTCTCCCTCCATGACCGGTGATTGGGAAGCGAAGTTGCGCCGCATGGAACACGGTGAACTGAACCGGAAGTCCTTCATGGATGAGATCAAGTCCTTCACCGAGCAGGTCGTGACCAAGGCCCGGGACCATTATGAGGAAATGATCTCCCGTCCCTTCCCCGACCTCAAATGCACCTGCCCGAACTGTGGTGCCTCGGAGCTTAAGCAGACCGATGCCACCTACGAATGCCGCGAGCCGGACTGTGGCTTCCGCGTCTCAAAGTATATCGCCGGACGAAACCTCACCGAGGAAGAGGCCAAGACCCTCTTTACCACCAAGTTCCTCGAATCACGCGATGGCTTCGTCTCTCGTTTCAATCGCCCCTTCGAAGCGGCACTCGAACTCACTCAGCAGGTCTCAAAGACCGGCAAGCTCGGCAAGTGGAAGACTAACTTCGTCTTCGACTCCGATCTCGAATCGATCGAGGACCTCACCGAGGACCAACTCGTGAAAGAACTCACCCTGACCAATGGAAAACAGGCCAAGCTCTACGAAACGGAGAAAGCCTTTATGGTCCCCGAGATGGTCACCAAGGATAACCCCGATGGCTTCCGCCTCGGCAAGACCATCCTCCAAAAAGAACTCACCGCCGCCGATGTCGAGGAAATGCTCGTGAAAGGGAAAACCCCCCTCCTTCCCGGCTTCATCTCCAAGAAGACCAAACGGGCCTTCGCCGCGCACCTCACCCTCGATCCCGAAACCGCCAAAATCGGTTTCGAATTCGCCCCGCGTGCGAAAAAGGCGACGAAAAAGTCCGCCAAGGATAATTGATCCTCTCAGAGCCCCAAAGGGGCCATCTGTCACAGTCTGCACCGACCTCAGCTCTCATCGCATCGATAGGCTCGTCTATAAATGCCTACTCTAAAATCTCCGCATGAGAGATAAAATGGGACGTCGATCTCATCGATGAAACTTCCCCAACTCTTCTTGCTCGCAGCGGTAACGACCAGCCTCACTCCTCCAGCAGACGCTCAGCTCATCACTGGGCGAACACTCCCACTTGAGGGCGGTGGCTTGCAAAATCTCATTCTGGAAACCGTCAACGGCCAAAGCTCGATCATCGAAACCGGCCTTCCCGACCCCACCCTGCCTGCTGTCTCGCGGAACGGGAGGTTCATTTACTTCACCTCTCCGGAGCCAAACCGACCTAACCAAACCAGTACGGATGTTTACCGCTACGACCGAGTCGCTAGGAGCAGCGAACGGATCGTAAACTTTGAAACGGCTCGCAATCCTAACACGGGTAGCTTCGAGACCCGCTTTCCACTCTATAAGGAACCAACGCCGAATGAACAATGGCTCGCTCTGGTCACCCAGGTCTCAATCACCGACCCTGGAGGTGGAGGATCAATGCGGAGACTGGAGCTTTATCGGACCAACGATCAGTCCAACAATCGCATCGCCCAATTTGGACTCGGCAATCAGGTTGACTTTCTCAATCTGGAATTCAGCGGCCTGTCCTGGTCATCGGACGACTCACGACTCATCACCTCATCTTACGTCCCGGTGGGCATCAGCCAGCAGGGCCAGACCCAGAGTTCGCAAGGCATTGTGGAATTCTTATTTGATGGAAATAGCATCGCGCAAAACAGAATCATCACACGTCCTCCAGACTGGCAGGTCATTTTCATCGAGCAGGGTGCCATTTCTCAATCGGCGCAAGACATCCTGCCATCGTGGTCTCCCAGCGGGGCCAAGATCGCCTTCTTCCGGGTCCTCACCCGCACTTTCAATGTGCTCCCGATTCCCAGCATAGCGGCATTGATGACGGTCAATGCCGATGGAAGCGGATTGCAAACCATCGCGACCTTCTCTGAAGGCCTCTTCCCAGCCGGCGTAACCTGGTCAGCTGATGGATCGACCCTGCTCTTCTCGATCGGAGATCAGGGCAACTTCCGTGGCGATCTAATCCAAACCGTTGATTTAACGACCACCCGCCTGCGAGCTGTCCCCTCAAACGGCGGAACGATTGTCACCGTAAATGGGAATCCTTCCGGCTACGTTCCCACCACCATAAAAAGCACTCCGCCAATGACCGGTGAGGTAGATCTGCGTGACCTCACCCCAAACCTGTCCACAAACGGAGCGGGAGGTCTGGTCCTCCGGATGTCAGGCCTA
>CALBVA010000126.1 GCA_937969125.1 uncultured Verrucomicrobiales bacterium
CGGACTGATCCTTAAAGTGATCCACGAGCGCAGTCATGCGACCGTGATTGGCAATGGCATCCGGACAATGATTCGTGGTGAAGATCACCGCGAGTGCCTTTCCGCCGGAAAAATCAGCGAGCGTGTAGTCCTTCCCATCGACCCCCGGCAGCTTGAAGTCGGGAGCAATTGCCCCCTCGGTCAACGGAGTGGGCTTGTAGGCGTGAAGAGTGGCGGTGAAGGCAAAGGTAATCAGCAACGAACGCATTCCTCAGATACGTGCCGCATCAGATCTTCTAGCAAGAAGGTGCGCTACCGGCACTCCCCTCTTCCAGATTGACTTCAAATGATGATGAGATTATCGTCATTTTACGATGATCACCGCTAAGAAGAAAACCACGATCAAGGACATCCGTGCTGAGATGGCTTTCTCCTGCAAACTTGGCGGCAGGAAATTCCAATACTCAAGCTCTGCAGATCTCGCAGCTAAGATCCGAATCCGCCTTAATGATCCACGAGACATGCTCGACTACTGGAATCTCCTTGAGGGCCTGCGTATTTCTCTGAATTACTCTCCCCATCAGTTTGCGAAAGCTCTGAGCATTTCAAGGACCACCCTTGATAGGGCCAACGGCACAAAAGCCCTTTCCACAGCAGCCACCAATCGAGTGCATCGCCTGATTAGCCTTTGCGCTAAGGCAATCCACTACTTCACCACTACCGAGCGGGCGGCCAAATGGATGGACACGGAAATCCCTGCTCTTGGGGGCCGAACTCCGAAAGAAATCGCCTCTGCGGAACCGGGCACCGAGTCCGTGATCAACCTGCTCAGTGCCATGGAAGACGGTGCCTACGCCTAAATCAAGAGCCCGGAGACAATCGCAGTAATGATCGTCCACCGCGTTCAGTTAACTCGCTATCTTCCAACTTTCTGGCGACCAAGCAAGACGGGCCGTTGGACCAGCGAGACAAGCCCCATCATCTACACCAGTGACTGCGCGGCCACCTGCCTACTGGAGATCATGATGCATACCGGCGGCCCAATGAATGAACTCGATCTCTCGGAGGGAACCATCGACCTGAAAAATCGGCAGGTCATTCAAATCGAAGACCACTACGAACTTCCTGATGAATGGAAAAGCCCGCCTCTTGTTCACGGGGACTACCACACGGCTCCCAGGGAAATCATCACTCACTGGGTCTCTCAGAAGACGAGCATCGCGATTAACGTCCCCAGTGCCACCGTAAACGGCTCACGCAATATCCTGATCGACCCGTCTCACCCTGACTTCAAGCAACTCGTTTTTTCAGACCCGAAGCGCCTCACCCTGGACCGGCGTTTTGACCACAAAAGGTAAATTTCCAACGACAGCTCGTGGCGGCGTTCACGCACAACATCTCGCTCATCATGCGGCACTTGATCAGCTATGGGACGGTGAGCGAGCTTTCATCCCTTTTTCAACAGGCTGCTAAGAAGCCAAAGAAGAAATTCGGGAAAAATATGGTAAGCGTAGAAGGAAGCGGAAACGCTGAAGATCGCACGGCTCTGTAAGAGAACGGCCCCACGGGGCCTCCTGCTCGACTAAGTGATAGTGATGTCTCTACCAGATTCCTCCTGCCATCGTCTTCGCTTTGGAGTTGATCAGGCTTGAGAAATTACCCTCAAATCGTTAACTAAGAGCTGATGCCGAACTGGTAGTCCCGGTCGTCATTTTTCAATCAGCTCCATTCCGGGGTAAGGCCCGGAAACTTCATGAACGATCACGGGTTTTCAGATCCACCGCTCCCAGGTAGAGTGGCGGGTGATATTGTCGACGGGCTCGAATCCGACCAGACCGACCGTGTGATGGCGAGCTTGCGGAAGACTCTGACCAACGTAGCTGATTCCGAACGCGAAGAAACGCTCGATCAGCTCAAGACCCAATGGCCTGAGATCACTGAAGAAAGCTGGACGGAGCTCCTTGGCGAGAGCTCGTCTGGTGATACCACCATCTTCTCAGGGGTCAAAATTTCGGATGAAGAACTGACTCCGGCTAGTATGCGGGATGCTCTCGCCAGACATCTTCCATCGATTGCGGATCGCTTTGAGTTCCGTCGGCTTCTTGGGCGCGGCGGAATGGGGGCGGTCTATGAAGTCCATGATCTTGCCAGATCGGAAACGGTCGCCATGAAGGTTCTCCTCGGTGCCAGCCCGGATTTGCTGATGATGTTCAAGCAGGAGTTCCGAGGAGTGGCAGCCTTTTCTCATCCGAATCTCGTTACCCTTTTCGATTTTTATCACGGGAACGAATTCGCCTGCCTGACGATGGAACTGATCGAGGGCCAGGATATCGTTTCCCATCTAAGGGCCAATCCTTCCCGTGCGAAGACTCAAGATGCTCTCCAGCAACTCGCGACGGGAGTGTCCCATCTCCACTCGCTTGACCGACTCCACCGGGACCTCAAGCCTTCGAATATCCAGGTGACCCCTAATGGCTCTGTCGTCATTCTTGACTTCGGTCTCCTGACCACCCGGGCAGCCAATCTGATCCCGGTCCCTGCACCCGTGATGGCCGGGACGATCCCTTACATGGCTCCGGAACTCCATCAGGGGCATCTGCCATCCTTCGCTTCGGATTGGTTTGCCGTCGGGGTCATCCTTTTCGAGATCCTCACAGGGACGCGCCCTGATCAATTGGGGCCGGATCTCGATTCTCATCTCCGCGAAGCTGATCCCACCCTCGCTGAAATTTGTCTCGCCCTTCTAGATCCCGATTCTTCCTCGCGTGGAGGAGGCGAACTCCTTGCCGGGAAACTGGTCAAAGCCACCCACCATCAATTCGTCGGACGTGAGGCGGAATTGGAAACTCTCCACGAGGCCTTCCAAAGCTCCCTGACCAGCGGTCCCGGAATCACCTTTGTAGAAGGAGAATCTGGGATCGGAAAAAGCGCCCTCTGCCAACGCCTGATCGAGCAAGTTTCTGACCTGCAGAACGTCCTCGTTTTCAGCGGGCGGTGCTACGAACGCGAGAGCATTCCCTACAAAGCTGTCGATGAAGTGATTGACCAGCTGGCCATCCACCTTTCCACTTTGGCGGATTCCGTCCTCGCAACCATCATTCCGGATCAGGCCAGCTACCTTCGGCAAATCTTTCCAGTCCTGAATCGCTGCAAATCTATTCGCAGACTTCCTCCGCCGGAGGACCCCGCCACCTCGCCTTCAGTTGTCAGAAGGTTAGCCCTTTTGGCTCTGCGCAGGATTATTACCGCCATCACCTCCCGGATTCCGCTGCTCATTTACATTGATGACATCCAGTGGGGTGATTCCGAAAGTCTCACTGTCCTCGAAACGATTTTGCACGCCCCTGCCGGGAGTCCAGTCCACCTCCTGGTCAGTCATCGAAAGGATCTCGGCAAGGCCACCGATGCCATCTCGGCCTTCCAAGATCGTCTTCAGGAGTTTGACGTTCCGCTCACTCACCTATCAGTCGAAGCCCTTCCTCCCTCTGTCTCCCGGATCCTTTGCGAGGATCTTATTGCAGGGGATGAGAATGCCGCCCGCATCAGCCAGATCGCTGAGGCCTCCGCTGGAAATCCTTTCCTTCTTCAGGAACTCGCTCGCAGTAATTTCCAATGGACGGGTGAGATTAGCATCCCGGATCTTCTGCGAGACCGCTTTGATTCACTCACGCCGGTCGAACGTAACTTTCTGGAAATTATCGCCGTTTCCCTCCGCCCGATCCGTCGTTGTGATGCTGCCAGCGCCGCCGGGCTTCTGGGTGAGGAGACGAAGGTCGAGAGTAATCTTCGCGCCCTGAATATTACGAAAAGTTCCGGCCCCGATTGGAAGGACGTCATTGAACCATACCACGATAAGATCCGCGAAAGTGTCACGGACAGTCTCGCGCCTAGCCGCTTTCGATCGCTCAATGCCACCCTGGCTAACACACTAGAATCATCAGGTAATAGCGACCCCGAGAGTCTCGCCGTTCACTTTGCTGCTGCAGGCTCCCGGGTGAAGGCCTCGTCTTACTTCATCACGGCGGCTGAGAATGCCGACCGCCAACTGGCCTTCGAAAGTGCCGCCTCTTTTTACCAACAGGCTTTGGAAAACTCCGACGAATCCGAGGCTGATCTCAATTCCCTCCGTATCCGGGCTGCGGATTCTTTCTCAAATGCCGGTCGCGGAAAGAAAGCTGCCGCTCTCTACCATCAATCAATGGAGTTCGCCGAGGCGGCAGAAATCGCGCGCCTTGAGCGACGGGCGGTTCATGAATACCTGATTAGCGGATATATTGAGGAAGCCCGCGTCGGCCTCGAAAGCATGATGCAGCGCAACGGGCTCACCATGAAGCCAAACGGAAAATCTGCTTCAGTCGCAGGCGCCGGAAAGCGGACTAAACTTTTCCTCCGCGGGCTAAAAATCAAAGAGATTCCTCAAGAGAAAATCACACAGGCGGACCTCGAACTCCTCGAAACCTATTGGGCTGTCTCACTCGGTTTTGGTCTCAGCGATTCCATGCGTGTCGATGACCTCCTCGCCGAAGGTCTTCGCCAATCCCTCCGCATCGGTGATCCGGATCAGGCCATTCGCTTTCTGGCGATGGATGCCACTCACACCGGAGCTGCCGGAAATCACACTCGCATCCTGACCCGGAGTCGGCTCAAAGAGGCCCGCAAGTTAGCGGCCCGTCATCCATCACCATACTCCGAAGGTATCGTAGCCCTCGGGTCCAGTGCCGCCGCCTACATGGACGGGCGCATGACGGAAGCCCGCGACTTCGGTGCAAGATCGTGCCAAGTCTTCCATGAAAGTTGCCCCGGTGCCATCTGGGAACGCGATGCGGCGGATACCTACTCCCTCCTTCCGCTCGTCCCGCTTGCCGATTTTATTCTCCTTGAAGAAGAGGCTGACGGCATCGCCCGAGATGCCGAACAGCGCGGCGACCTCCACCTCGCCACCAGCGTGAAATGCTACCCTCTTCCCTGGGTTCACCTCGCCAAGGATCAGCCGAACCTGGCCGAAGAATGCGCCCGCGAGAGTATCGGAAAATGGTGCGCCGACACTTTCCATTTCCAAAACGTTGTCGCCTGGGTCGCCCGGATCGATGTCGCCCTCTACCGGCAGGACGGTCAGAGTGCTTTGGATCTCATTGAGGCGAGTTGGCCGGACTTCGTCGAGTCCGGCTTCGTCTTCGTCCAACACCCGCGTCTTCTTTTACGCTTTGCCGAGGCCCGTGCCCACCTTCTCTCCGGCTCCTCGATTTCCCGCACAGCTCGCAAAAGAATAGGGAAGCTTTCCCGTCTCCTCTTTCTGGAATTTCATCCCTGGAGCATGGCGTTCTCTCGCATCATTCGGGCTTCCCTCGCTCTCAGCGAAGGTCGGGCCGAGCGAGCCCGCCGCCTCCTGGAGAAAGCTCACTCATTCTTTGCCCCCGCAGGTATTCAGCTCTATGCCCTTCCGCTGGAAATGGCTCTCGCCCATCTCGCTGCCGACTCTGATCAGTTCTTTTCTACTTCCCAAATCTTCGCCGAAAAGGGCGTCGCCTCCCCTGAGCGTATGATGTCTGCCCTCATCCCAAATCTACCCACCTAGAGTTCCATGTTCTTTCCCCACCTTCGACATTCCGAACCGGGCCCGGCGACCCGCGAACGTATTCAGCCTCTTGAAAAGGAACTCGGATTCTGTGGAATCCATGATTCCTGGGTCGCCATCATTCCGAAAAAGCGCGAGGACGTCATGACCCTCCTTGAAAGTGATGACCCCGTGACCCTCCGCGCCCATCACGAACTTCCAGCCGCGATCCGCCCGCCGTCGGAAGATCTTTATCCCTTCCTCATTCTTTGCGGTCGGCAGGACGAGGTCACGCTGGATTTAGATCTCGTCCATAAAATGACTGACGTTCTCGATGCCATCGACCGCTCTCTCTTCAATCATTTCTTCAAGCCCGCCCGCACCTTTGATTACCTGGAAGCGATTGCCCTCGTCCCCTATGTTGAGTTCGATTCTCCCGCTGGTCACTTCACTGTGAACAATGCCACCTGTCTCTACGTGGATGACTTGAAGGCCACTGTTCTGGGTCACCAAGCACATTTGCCTAAGTTCACCAGTTGGGATATGGAAATGAAGGATACCACTTACAAAGCATTTCGTCCTTCAGACCATGGGAAAGAGCTGATTGTCGATCTGAATCAGACAGCCACTGCCCCGCCGCCTTCCGATGAGGTCGCATCCCTGCTCCACGATCTCTTCAATTTTCCCATCGCCGGCTCCCATGATGCCTGGAGCCTCACTGGCAGCCGCGACTACGCCATTGTCAATAGCTCTTGGGATTTGCACGCGGGTAATCTCACTCCGGTCGCGCTAGATCTCACCCTTGGCGAGCCCTTCGTCGGGCCGCTCCATACAGGGGGTAGGGCTCATTCGATTTCTCCCGTATCGACCTCCGCCTATGGGGCCTTTTGGATGGAGAAGGTCGCCTGGAAAACGCCGATGAAGCTGCTCGCGTCAGCGTGAGCCCGCATTCTTCTCTGCAAGCCCTGGCGGGAAGTCCGGCTCCAGCTTTCGCTGGCAGTGATCCGGGCTCGTGATTAGCCTGATAGCCCAGAAGAGAACGCGGAAAATCCCCCGGACAAGCCATGATCGCGCCTGCACTTCTTCCTCGCCATAAACCGGGAGATCCTCGTCGCTTATCGCCCGGGCCGCCATCTTGCCGGACATAATGGTCCCCTCGAAGCTGCCGATGTGAATGTGATTGTCCGTCCAGTCACCGGCCAGAGTGAGATTGGCGAACTGCGATTCTCCCGGCTTTAGCCGCCGATGTTTCTTCCCCGGTGGAGCCAGGGTGTAACGATCACTGGGGTTAACATTGGCATGATGGAAGGAGTCCGCACAGAGATCCCCCTCTCGAAAATCCGGCCAGAGAACGGGAAGCATCTTACTTGAAAAAAAGTCACACTCCTCTTTCACTCGCGCGTTTTGCTCTTTTTGAAAGCTTAATCCCTCCTTTGACCCTGGTTCGGGAATCGTCTCCGGGTCAGTCATGGTATTGACGAAGTACGAAGCATTCCGTACATTCCACTCTTTCGGGAAATTCTCCGACTCCAGCACCAAAGAGTAGTCTGCGCCGATATCGAAGGGCTGACCAAAGGAGAGCATCATCGCAGG
>CALBVA010000127.1 GCA_937969125.1 uncultured Verrucomicrobiales bacterium
TGCCGTGTGTGGAGATTCGGCCGACCTCATTGCGGGCGAGGTCGATGAGCATGACGTGCTCGGCGCATTCTTTTTCGTCGGCGAGAAGCTCGGCAGCGAGAGCATCATCCTCTTCCTTGGTCTTACCCCTCCAGCGGGTCCCGGCGATAGGGCGGATGTCAATGCGTCCGTCAATGGCGCGGACGTGAACTTCCGGAGAGCTGCCGACGAGGCAGAAGTCCGGAGTCTCATAGACGAACATGTAAGGTGAAGGATTGATGTGGCGGAGCGCGCGGTAGAGATCGATGGGTGCACCAGCGAAATCAGCCTCGAAGCGCTGACTGGGCACGACTTGAAAGGCATCCCCGGCTTTAATGAATTCCTGGGCCTGTGTGACCATGGATTCATACTCGGCCTGGGTGGTATTGCTGCGCGGCTCGGGAGACTCGAAGTCGGCGAGGCCATTCAACGGAGCGACATGCAGCGGGCGATCAAGCATCGCCATAGTGGTTTCAATGCGGCCACGGGCCTGGGCGTAAGCATCCTCCGGGGAATCAGCCTCATCGATCATGGCATTCGCGATAACGAGGAGACGACGGAGCTTGTGATCAAAGACGACGAGGGTATCAGCGAGGAAAAAAATGGACTCGGGGAGACCGAGATCGTCTTCGGGAGTTTCCGAGACAGAGGGCTCGAACTGGGAGACGGCGTCGTATCCCACATAGCCGACTGCTCCGCCAAAGAATGGGGGCGCATTGCCATGAGTGACCGGGCGGTAGGGAGCCATGAGTCGCTCGACCTCGTCCAAGACATCCCCTTCCCGCTCGCGGGTCTCGATCTGGCCTCCCCGCTCGATGGTGACCTGCGTCCCACGCGAGGTGAAAACCCAGCGCGGTTGGCTCCCGACGATGGACCAGCGTCCGCTGGCGTCGGTGCTTTCGGCGCTCTCGAAGAGGAAGGCATTTTTGCCATCACGGAGTTTCAAGAAAGCCGAGACGGGAGTCTCAAAGTCGGCGGCGAACTGAGCATAGACCGGAACGACATTTCCGGACTGGGCGAGCTCGCTGAACTCTTCGGCACTGGGCTTGACGGGGACCTGATTCACGCGAGCGGCAGTTTGGACAGGTCGCCGCGAAGAGCAACGCGAAATCCGCAACGTTCTTACTCCGCCTCGACTCGGAAGAAGAGCTTAGGTGATCCGGGAACGAGATTTTCAATCGGCCCATAAGTCACCCTGCCATCTGCGAAGGTGGCGAGAGGGTCATTAGCATCGATGGATGAGGCCACCACTGTGGTAAAGCTTCCAATGGTGAGATCCGGAGAGGAGACAATGCGATAGGTCTGACCCGGCGCGGCAGTCCACTCGAAGTTCAGTCGTCCGGTATCATCCAGGGAAAAAGAAGTGATCCTAATGAGATCAGAGGGAGGATTGGTCGGGACGAGAAGACTACCGAGGTCAGTACCAGTGCCCGCCTGGTAGAGGGTTGTGATTTCGTCCTCCGTCAAGGCACGATTCCAGAGTCCGAGATCGTCAATCCCACCCTCCCAGGTGCGTCCGGGTGCCTGGGGATTCGCTCCGATGAAAAAGTCCGGCACGAGGTTGTCAGTATTACTTCCGAACTCGTTGATGGCGGGAGTATTACCCGTAGCCTCCAGCTGACCATCGATGTAGAGGCGTGTCGAGACGCCACCCTCGGAAATCGCGACGATGTGATGCCACTCGGTATCGACGAGGTCACTTCCGCCAATGATATCGGCAGCACCGCCGGCATAACTCAGCGACCCCTCACCAGCCTCGCGGGCGATACGGAACTGACTCCCCTCCCCGTGTGCCACGAGGGCCTGCCAATTGAGATCGAAGGCATCGACACGAAACCACGCCGAGAGAGTGAGAGTGTTATTGTCACTGCGTATGGTATCGAGACTGGAAGCCACCCGGACCCAGCCACCCTCACCTGTCAGCTGTAAGGCTTGGCCGAATTTTCCCTCTTCTGTGAAAAACACCTCAGTCTCTGGTCCTACGAACTCGCCGTCATCCGCAGCGCGCGAAAAGGTGGCGTATTCCAGATGGGCAAGGTCAGTGAGCCGTCCATCGAAGCTCCAATAAGAGAGCAAGCCCTCCCCGAATCCCATCGGGCCGTCATCGGCGGAAGTAGGGTCAGTCCCGCGTCGCACTTCGAGCCCATCACCAGTGCCATCACCGTCAGTATCGAAAACGAGGGGATTACTTCCCGTATCGAATTCACTCATGAAGCTTTCCTCACCATTGTTCGTCTCGAATCCGTCCTTCAGCCCGTCAAAATCGCTATCGGGATTTCGTAAGTCGGTCCCCGCTGTCACCTCAGCGAGGTCTTCAGAGTTGTCATCATCGGTATCGGCGAGCTGTGGATTGGATTGGTAGAGGAATTCATCCCGATTCAGTAAAAAATCCCCATCTGGATCATCGCCCGAATCATCCACCCCCACATCCAGGCCATTGGCACGTTCCCAATCGTCATCCATCCCGTCATTATCGGTGTCATTGACGGAGCTGATCTCAACCTCATTAAGAAATGACGTTCTTGTCCCCTCGCGATTGTGAAAGACCACGAAATCACTAGCCGAGCTGTCCGAGATCAACATGGCGCGGGCAAAAGCCCGATTTGCGGGATTGGCTTTTTCCGTCATGGAGAAGGTGAGATTGCCACGCCCATCGTCAGTGACCATGAAGAGGTAAGGCGTGCCCAGCCGGTAGGTAAGATTATCTGAGCGAAGCAGATCCGTGATGCCGTGGTCCGCATTACGATTACGAATCTCCATGGAGTTAAAATCCGTATTGATGAAGAATTCGATCCCGCTCCGGGTCTCTCCGAAGTTCCCCTCCGGCACGCCATCAGAGCGTAAAAGAAGCGAGAAAAAATCGTTCTTCG
>CALBVA010000128.1 GCA_937969125.1 uncultured Verrucomicrobiales bacterium
GCCCATTCGCGTCAACTTAAGAGCCCAAGCCAAGTTCGAATGAGGGATAGGCGGTCTTTGCAGGGCTCCATTCTAATATCAAGCCAGCCGAGATCATAGTGTTCTACACCTTCCAAAAACGGGCTTTCCCGCAATGAATTCCCCAGAGTCGCTGAGTGTTAAGTGAACTGGTTCTAAACCCACATCAGCGCCGTTCGCCATGATTGGCGATTTTCTAATTTCCCCGTAGTTCGAGACCTGATAGCCCACCAATCAGATGCAATCTCACAAGCAAATCGATATCGTTAGCACCTGGTCCTGGATAGTCACTATCGTCCTCACCCGCCTTCCTCTCGTGAATCTGATTGTAGTTCCCTTTCTTGCATTGGTTAGTAGCAACCCCTCCAAAAGAAACTTTTACCGGGCTAATGTCATTCTTTTCCTAGCTCTGGTCGGACTAATCCTGGCATTAGTCTTCACCACCTATGGCTCCAGCATCCTCGATGAGTTGCAAAAGAAGCTTCAAGAAATCAATCCTCAAGAGAGCATCGAAGGCCAGTCAAGCCCTGAGATCGATCCTGCGAACGCCAGGGCTCATCCGCCCCGCTAAAAGTAAGCGCCCTCTGCTCTGAGTACAGATTTCACCAGAGTTACTTCGTTCCTTTTGCCAACTCCTCGGCAATGGCGCGAATCTTCGGAACATCCGAAAAGTTCTTGGCGATCTTCTCTGCCGCTTTTTGAAGCTTCGGCGTGTTGTGACCATTCTTCGAACCGTAGCCAATCTTGGACAGATGACTTTTAGAATACTTTAAAAGGGCCTGAAAGCCCTCTAAATAGCGCACCGCCTCCGTTTTCTCAGTAAGCGTACTGTGAAGCTTCTCAATCTTCCCTCGAGATGGGCCGCTGAGCTTACAGGTATTCAGAAGGTGATCCGTGTAAAAAATTGCACTCGCCGGATCGCTCTCCACTCGCTTCTCCAGCCAAGGAATCAAACGCGCTTCGAAGAGAGCAGCCTCCTTGGACCTCTCCTCTCGATTGCGATAAAGATCCAGAGTGTAAACGGTGATAAGATTCTCAGTACAGACCTCATCCGGCGGCCCGGAATGAGCACCGGGATAGATTCTATGAATCGCTGAACTCCCTAGATTCTTCGCCGACAGGGCACTCATATAGCGGTTATAGTCCTGAGCTCCACCCGCCACGACATATGCCCCCTTTCGCGGCACCTTCACCCCATCCCGAATGTAGCCGATGTAAACAATCGCTCCCGCACTAGGGAACTTGGAGGCATTGAGAAAGGCCGTCGCCCCGCCGCCTGAAGCACCTGAGAAAAAAGTCCTCTCAATATCGACCGGAAAGTTCTGCGCAAGATAAGGCTGGCAATCCCGCACCTGAACAGGCCCATTGGTCACTCCCGGAATCGCTCCTGCCGCTTTGCCATTACGCGACTCCACTGAAGCAGCCAAGACAACGCCAGTCAGCTCCGCAGCTTCTATGAATCTCTTTAAGGTCCCTTGCTGAGATCCTACCGGATCCGTCCAATAAAGAACTGGTGCCTTGATCCCATCTTGAAGGGACTTCGGCAGATACATGAACATGTGGCTGTCGGAATCGACCTCGACCGGCCCGAAGATTTCGCCCAGCGGATGATCCAGCTTCGGCGGCGTGCCAGCCTCCGCCTCTTCCGTCGTAGCATCTCCGAAGTGTCCCTTGAGAAACTCACGATCTGCAGCCGAGAGCTTCGAAGCTGGCAGAGTGATCTTACGATCTTCCTTCGTAACCAGAGTCACCGTCTCGCCATCGTAATCTGTAGCAACCGCCTCAACACTCGTCCCCGCCGTCGATTTCCAAGTCCGGAGCTCAGTTTCTTTCGCAAGAAGACTCGTCAACGCAAAACCTAAAACTAGAAGATAATATTTCACAGGAAGCCTCTATCACCCTATCCCAAAATGATCAAAGCGTTAAAAATGAAGTGCGCCGTGTTGCGGCAATGAAAGATACCGAAGGGGGGCACTAAAAGAGATTGCGCCAACCTTCACCGTCACTTCAAAACCCTGCGTGATGTCTAGGGAAAGAAAGCCGGAGAAGAAACCTTTGGAGAGCTTCTGAACTTCATAAGTGAGCGCAATGACGAAGCCGCTGAGGCCCTCTCGGAACAGCGAAAGAAACTGACGACCTTCCATGCTCTTAAAGTCTCCTCGACCCTGAACACGACCTTCCTGAACACCAATGTCATTGAAAATATTATCCGTAACTGGCGTGAAGCCACGTGGAAGGTGAAGCGTTGGAATGAAAAGGGCGACATGATGCCCCCCTGAAGACTGACCGGCAGATTATAACGACCGCGCTTCGAACAAAAACGCGGAAGCGCAGGCGCAATATCTACAAGGGAGCTTACGACCGCAGACAGCGTGCCCCAGCGCCGTTTGCAAGAACAAGATCCTTGGCATTTGCGAACCGCCGACAGGCTTCAAACTTTGAAACACGGGGTTTTTTGAACCGCCAGCTCAACTGCTGTTAAAGCTCTTACTTTTGGTAGTAGACCCAATGGCCCGGGGTATTGCTCCCATTCTTAGCGCCGATGAGAATGTCTGGTTTTCCATCTCCGTTGAGGTCCTCTGCAT
>CALBVA010000129.1 GCA_937969125.1 uncultured Verrucomicrobiales bacterium
CCGATATTACAATCGATCCAGCGGATCTCTGCGTCTTCGTGCGCCAGGCCGCGCTTGGTGACGAGGTTGAAGACATTCGATGACCAGTTTTGGACAGTGATGTATTGGATCTTGGCACCCTTCATGGCCACGAGCTCCACGACAGCTGAGTGCAGGGTGGCGGTCTCGAACTTCGGCGCGGTGCAGCCCTCCATATACATGACCTCGGAGCCTTCATCAGCGATGATGAGGGTGCGCTCAAATTGACCGAAGTTTTCGGAGTTGATGCGAAAGTAAGCCTGGAGGGGGTGCTTCACCTTCACTCCTTTCGGAATGTAGATGAATGAACCACCGGACATGACGGCGGAATTGAGCGCAGAGAATTTGTTGTCGCCGGTGGGGATGACTTTGCCGAACCAAGGGCGGAAGATCTCTTCGTGCTCTTTCAAGCCCTCCGAGCAGGTGACGAAGATAACGCCTTCATCAGCGAGAGCTTCTTTCACATTCGAATAAGCCGCTTCGGAGTCGTATTGGGCTTCAACACCGGCAAGAAAGGCGCGCTCCTGTTCGGGGACGCCGAGGCGGTCGAAGGTTTCGAGAACCTCGGGTGGGACGTCATCCCAAGAGCGCTTGGGAGTAGCTCCATCTGAGAGGTAGTAGCGGATTTTATCGAAGTCGATGGCGTTGAGATCCTCGGTGGCCCAGTTGGTGGGCATGGCCTTGGACTCGAAGACCTCGAGAGCACGGTGGCGGAACTCATTAACCCACTGGGGCTCGTCCTTGACCTTCGAAATGTAATCGATGGTGTCCTTGGTGAGACCGTAGCCGGCATCGAACTTATGTTTCTCAGGGTACGAGAAGTTGCCGATGTCGTCTTTTTCGAGGGCGACTTGTTGGACGGTGGCGGTTTCGGAGGACATGGGATTGGTGATTGGGTTATGAAACGATCGGTGATTCGATCAAGCGGGTTGCTTGAGGAAATCGTAGCCGGATTCTTCGAGCTGCAGGGCGAGTTCTTTTCCGCCGCTTTTCACGATCTGGCCGTCAGCCATGACGTGGACGTGATCCGGTTGGATGTAGTCAAGGAGGCGCTGGTAGTGGGTAATGACAAGGAATCCCCGCTGGGCGGAACGCATGGAGTTCACGCCCTTGGCGACGACCTTGAGGGCATCGATATCGAGGCCGGAATCAGTCTCATCGAGGAGAGCATAACGCGGTTCGAGCATCATCATCTGGAGAATCTCATTGCGCTTTTTTTCACCACCGGAGAAGCCTTCGTTGACGGCGCGGCTGGTGAACTTGCGGTTCATTTCAAGTTCATCCATTTTGGCATACATGTCCTTGTAGAAGGCAACGGCATCGATTTCCTCACCATCAGGCATGCGGGCCTGAAGAGCCGCACGGAGGAAGTTGGCATTCGAGACGCCGGGAACTTCAGCTGGATACTGGAAGGCAAGAAAGATGCCGGCGCGGGAGCGTTCATCGACGGCGAGCTCGGCGATATCGACTCCATCAAGGAGGACCTTTCCATCGGTGACTTCGTAGTCTTCATGGCCGGCGATGACCTTGGAGAGTGTGGATTTACCGGAGCCATTTGGCCCCATGATGGCGTGCACTTCACCGGCAGGGATCTCGAGATTGAGGCCCTTCAGGATGGGAGTCCCATCGACGGAAGCGTGGAGGTTTTCGATGACTAGGCTCATGAATTTGGAAATCTGGTATTAGGAAGAAATTGAAAAGAAAATCTAGGAGCTTCCGATTCTTCCCTTCAGGGAAATCTCGAGGTGGCTGATTTCGGTTCCTTGGGGGAGTTCGAGGAAATCTGCAAGATTAACTCCTTTTTTGAAGGTGACATCGTGGATTTGCCCGGTGCTTTCGTCCTGAAAGTGGCAGTGATCATTGAGATTCGGGCAGTAGCGTGACGACTCCCGCTCGAAGTTGACTTGGCGGACGATGCCGTGGGAAACGAGTGCCTCCAGGCAGTTGTAAACGGTCGCGAGTGAGATGGTGGGCATGCGCTTTTGCGCCCGGAGGAAGACATCATTCGCGGTGGGATGATCACGCTTTGAGAGGATAACGGAGAGGATCTCACGGCGTTGCTTCGTCATGCGCAAGCCTTCCAGCTCCGAAGGGAAATCCTCGGGCTTGGGGCTTTTGATGTCATGCAGAGCGATCATCGACGGCGGGAACCTAATCATGTCCGTCCGACGATCAAGGGGAAATTGGAATTATTCTAATTTGGAGCCAAACCTCATTAGGAGGCTATCAAATTGAACAATTTCGAATTTTGAGACACAAAGACCGTACGGCCCTGACTCTTTCCATGAATAACACCGCATTTCTCCTCCTACTGCTCATCACGAGTTCCATTTTATCAGCACAGTCGTTGCTGATTCGCTTTCATGACAATCCCGCCTCCCCGCTCAGCGATCGGGCTCTTCCGGAAGGCTATGTGGACGAGTGGTCCGTGATGATCCTGACCGAGGACTTCCTAGCGGTCTGCATGCAGAAACTTCACGCCGACTTGAAGAAAGAGGAGAAGAGAAGCGCGCTCAAAAAATTGGCCAGGATGATTAAAGTCGAGCGAGTTCCCAAAACAGGAATGATCAAGGTTACAGCCGACGGAGAAGCCGCAGGAGCGGTCATCGACGCCGTGAGAGAATGCTTTGCGGAATACCATATCGCTTTTGAGAACGAATTAATGAAAAGAGGGGTTCAGTCTCTTGAAGGAGAGTTTCTCAATCAAGTCGACATCGTGATGGAAGCTCGCAAGGAACTCACCATGCTGACGCAGCAATACGGGATTCCATTTTTTGAAGATCAGTCATTGGCAAAAATAGGAAGCACTGAGATGACGCTCCTTCACCTCTGTCTTACTAAACTGGCCGAGGAGGAAGTCGCCCTCAGTTCGATCAAGGCTTCACAGCAGGCAATGCAGCAACAGCCTGGAGCGGAGAAAGACCATCCCTCGCATGATCTGTGGAGTCGGAAGTCACAGCAACTTTCCCTCGAACAATTGAGCAGCTCCAATCGCATCGAAAGTCTGAAGTCCCTCGTGAATCAGAAGGAAAACAATGCTGTCGAGCTTTCCCTCAAACAGCATGCTTACCAAAACGCCGTCCACACCTACAACAATTCGAAAGCGCAATTGATCAAACTCCGGAAGCGTCGACAGGAATTGCAGGAGGCATCCAAAATCCCGAGAGTTCTGGTCACCGTCCAGCGGCTGCTCTAGTTCTCCTGCGTGAACGACACAATTGACCGACCGAAGGACTCCTTCTGGATGAGTCTACTGGCAGCGGGCGGCTACACCGCCTGGGGAGTTTACGCAAACTGGGAGCATGGCCCCGGTGCTCGATGGCAGGTGGGACTCACTCAGGGAGTGTTAGGGCTTGTGGCGACTTTTGTCTCCGCAGAGCTGGTTGTTTGGCTGGTAGGGCGCTTCTTAAGTACGGAGCATCCCGTACTTTTCACAGGGATAGCCAGCTGGCTGATCATCTATGGAGTGGTTTGGGTAGTCCACCTGACCACAGGAACGCCCGAAGTTCTGAAGACAATGCTACCTGGAATGGTGATCGGAATCTTCTTCAGTTTCGGATATTCGAGACGGGTCCACCGCTGGATGGGGAGGAATTAGCTCCGCTGATCTGGACGACCACGATCGTGGTCGATGCGGAACGAACGCCCCCGAAGGGTAGCATTCTGAAGCCCCCGGATGACATCATCTGCGATTTCCTTACCAACATCGACGAGGGTGTGCTTCGGGAAGATCGTGATCTTACCTAGTGACCCGTCGGGGACCTGGCATTCGCGGTAGATCATCCCGGCAATATCTCCGGGTTTGATGTGCTGGGCCTTACCAAGTGTCATGAAGAGGCAGGTCATGCCTTTGGAGTTATTTCGCTCTTTCTTATCGAAACGTTCCCGTCTTTCGGGGCGTTCACCACGGCTGTCATTTCTGCGTCGCTCATCCTTCCAGCTAGAGCGTTGACGCTCGCCGGCGAAGGCCTCCTTCTGCTTATCTTCGGCAATGAACTCCCCTTCCCGCGTGGTCGATTCCCGAAGGAGGGTGATGGCCGTATTGGCAATATCCGTGGCTGTGTGCCCCTGCTCCAGAAGCCGGTCGAGATAGGTCTGGTAGTCGCCCAGCTTTCCTTCTTCCAAACGCTGTTGCACGCTCTGGAAAAGAACATCGGCGCGCTTACCCTCCACCATTTCCTGGCTGGGGACGCGCTCACGGCGGATGCTCTGGCGGGTGAATTTTTCGATGGTCTGGAGGCGATAAATATCGCGACCGAAGACGAAGCTCACGGCCTTACCGGATCGGCCGGCCCGACCAGTCCGGCCGATCCGGTGAACGTAATCCTCCGGATCGTGCGGGATCTCGTAGTTCACCACGAGGTCGATATCATCGACATCGAGTCCGCGTGCAGCAACATCGGTGGCGACAAGAATCTCGATCGTTCCTTCTCGGAAGCGAGTGAGAGTGCGCTCACGCATCTGCTGGGTGATATCTCCGTGTAAACGGTCTGCAGAATAACCGCGGGCCAAGAGACCCTCGGTGACTTCATCGACGAGGCGCTTGGTGTTACAGAAAACGACCGCCAGTCTCGGCGGGTCCATATCGATAAGACGGGAAAGCACCTCCACCTTGGAGCGTTGCCGGACCTCGTAACAGGACTGATCGATGGCATCCACGGTGAGCGACTTCCGCTCAATTTCCACCAGCTGGGCTTTCTTACCAAACCCTTCGATGAGACGGCTGACCCGGCGGTTCATAGTCGCGGAAAAGAAGAGGGTCTGGCGCTCCTCTGGAAGAGCAGCGAGCAAGGCTTCCATCTCCTCCTGAAATCCCATATCCAGCATACGGTCGGCTTCATCGAGGACAACGGTCTGAATGTTCTTAGGGTTGAAGCTCTTCCGTTTCAGGTGATCGAGGAGACGGCCCGGGGTGCCCACTACGACATGCGCTCCCTTTCTTAGCGACTGGAGCTGGCGATCAATCGGCGCGCCACCGTAAACAGGAAGGGCGCGAAGACCCTTCATTTTATGACCTAGGCGAAAAATCTCCTCACAAACTTGAACAGCTAGTTCACGAGTGGGGCAGACGACTAGAGCCTGGGGCTCCTTCATGTCGACATCAATGCGGGCTAAGGTGGGCAGCGCAAAGGCCGCCGTCTTCCCGGAACCGGTCTGGGAAAGACCAATGAGATCCGCTCCAGTCAGTGCCAGAGGAATGGTCTTCGCCTGAATGGGGGACGGACTTTCAAAACCCATCTCCTGGACGGCAGCGAGGAGGGGCTCGGGGAGACCGAGTTCGGTGAAGGGTGGTGTTTCCATGATGCTGAAATCGGGTGCGGCCATGGAAGGATGTCCACGGGAAGGCGAGAGATTTCAGCCTTCACTCTCAATAGCAAGAAGGAAACGAAAACTTCCCGGACGATTACTTCTTACGCCAAAAGAGAAAAATGATGCCGCAAAGCCCCCCCAAGAGAGCAACCGATGGCTCGGGCACAGCAGACGGCTCCAACTGAGTGTCGGACGCATGAAGAGCGACCGGAAGAAGGCTTAGAAGCCCGAGCAACACGGAAAAGGGTTTTAGGAAACTATTCATCTGAGGGGGAGGGACAGACGTTATTGTCGAGGACCATCTTCCATACTAAGACCGGGATGGCAAGCTACCTTTTGCTGAAGCAATTATCACGAATCCACACTTCCCCCCAGCAGGACGGAAAAGTCTCCTTGAGACGGCTGAACTGGACGAACTAGGGAGCCTCCAGGATGGAGACCACTCGATAGAATCGGTTGCCGTCTGCCTCCGTTAGATCAACCGTCATGGGTGATCCATCGCCAACAATGTTTTCAAAACCTGTTAGCGGCACCCATTCGTCACTAAGAGAACTCACAGCCTCCAAACGGTAGTTCATTCCGATCAGAGTAGAGAAAGTGATCCCCGAGGGTGAGATTGAGGAGATCTCAGAAACCGGAACCCTGTTATCAACGGTGAAAACCTGGGTGACTTCAGCCCCGACGTTATCACGGATTTTCATCTTCACTTCGATCAAACCGATTGGAAGAGCTCCCTCAAACTGCAGGGCGGTGGAAAATCCCCCATCCCAGGTCCACTGAGCAGAATCGACAATTCCGTCCACATCAGCGGAGCTTCTCGCATCGAAGTTATAGAAATTAAAACGATCTGCGGAGGGTGTGATTCGGCCATCCGGGACCGGCGGGCGGTTTTGCGATCCGGTATCGATCCTGATTCCACTAAAGATGGAAAGATTCACCAGCAACTCCAGGTTATCGAGATCGTTGGTATCGATCATGGCCGCATCCAGATCTAAAACCGGAAGGCGGGCAGCTGAAAAGAGAGCTTCCAAGGTGCTACCATCCCGAGCTGTGAAGGAATTACTGGTCAGGAACACCGGATCGCTGGTGCCCTCTGGACGGCCGGAATTGCGAATCAAGAGGCCCAAAGGCAGGTCATCGATGATTTCATAAGCTGCCTCCAGATCGGTAAAATTATGCCCCCGAATATCGAGAGTGGCGAGACTGGTCGCCAGCTCGAGACCGGTGAGATCCTGAACGCCCTTATCGCGAAGATTCAGTGAGGTCACCTGGCGGATTTCCTCGAGAGTCAAACCTCCACTACTGCGACCGAGGGTCGCAACCAGACAGGCCTCCAATACGGGGTCAGGGATATCAAGAACCATCGCGCCGTTCCCGGTGAGATCAACATCCAGAAGGAGCTCGGCTTCATTACAAGTCACCGCGATCCGGGCCTTTGCCGAACTCTGGCCGATTGCATTTGGACTAAAGCGGACCTCGAAGGTTGCCGATTCACCATTCTGTAGCTCCTCCCCGGTCACACGATCATTAATAATCTCATAAAGATCGCTGGCGAGAGGGTTGCCGCCAGAGTCGACGAGGGTGATCGCCTGCACGACTGCCGGGGTCAGCTCGTTATTCGTGACGCGAACAGGTCTGGAGCTACTACCATCGATTCCGATTCCACCAAAATCGATTGCCGAGGGGACGGGAGAGACACTACAGAGCACTCCGTCTCGTACCGGGAAGATGATAACGCACTCGCGGCTATCGAGCCCCAGCATCCGAGCTTGGTTGCCGGACTGCGGAAGCTCCACAAAATTTTCCCCATCACCCGCGGACCACCCTGCGCGGGCCACGGTGCCGCCCAGGCCATTGCTGCCGTTACTGGCATCGCCAGTTACCCAGTTGATCGCCTCGTAACGATACTCGATATCGAAATCATCCCCACCGCGATTGATGAGACGGAGCTGAAAGGCGTTGAGACGATTGGTATGGTTACTAAAATAACCCACATCATCCCAAGTAACGGTCACAATCCTCGACTGGGGATTCACGTCGTAATAAACTAAATTACTCCCGGTCGATGTGCCCCCGCGGGTTGCCTGTACGGACTGTCCACGGGTATCCACGTCAGCGAAGAAAGGGGCAAAGATGGGATTATCCGTATTTCCGGTAATCGCGGACGGCGTGAACTGACTCTCACCGGCATTCAGAGTGATATTCCCGTTGTTGTTGACGAAGATCGCATCGTATCTCGTCCCGAACAGGTCTAGGCCTCCCGGAAAGACCGAGGTAATATCAATCGGTCCGACAAAACCATCATCGTTCCTCTCGACCGATTGCGTGCCAAAACCCGCCGGACCACCCAGACCGTTGATCAAGGTATCCGCCTCCGTGGAGAGAACCATCAGGAGCGAAGTCCCGGCTGTGAGAGATACTTTCTGGAGAATCGATTTAAGACGCATGATTATTTTAGGGGTGACAGTTCAGACAAAAAACTTCCGGATTAAGTCAGTCAATAAATAACGTAACTAAGCTCCATAATATTCATCATTTTTTCTCCTGAGAGAAAACTTCATTTTCCCAGGAACAAATGGGCAAAAATCTGTCTTATCGAGATTTTGATCCACCAC
>CALBVA010000130.1 GCA_937969125.1 uncultured Verrucomicrobiales bacterium
GCGGTGAGATCTTGCCAATCGGGGGATCGCCGTTACCTCTGGGGCATGGTTACTCCAAAGGCAGTGCTCTTTGATTTCGATGGGGTCATTCTGGATACGGAGTGGCCGATTTATGAGACGATCCGAGAGGTTTTTGAGGAGAATGGCCACTCGCTTCCATTGGAGGAGTATGTCCAGTGCATCGGATCGGACTTTGAGACCTGGTCGCCGGAGAAGCGTCTGGAGGAGCTGACGGGACGGACTTTCGATTGGGATGAAATTGGCAAGAGGCGGAACGTGCGGATTCGGGAGGAGATTGCGAAACTGGATGCGATGCCGGGGATACGGAAGACGCTGGCTCGTTGTCAGGAGCTTGGAATCATCTGCGCAGTGGTCTCGAGTTCGTCGCACAGTTGGGTAGACGGCTGGCTGGAGAAATTGGGATTGATGACGGAATTCACCGAGGTGGTGGGGCGTGGGGATGCGCCAAAGATCAAGCCGGCCCCGGATCTTTATGAGGAGGCGGTGCGCAGGCTCGGGCTGCCGGCGGTAGATTGTCTGGTGATCGAGGATTCATTGAACGGGATGAAGGCGGCCCACGAAGCGGGATGTCCAGTGGCGGCGGTGCCGAATCGCATTACGGCGTGTATCGATTTCTCCGGGGCGGAGTATCGCTTTCCTTCGATGGTGGAGTTTCTGACTGAGCTGTGATGCGATTTTTTCTTCTAGGGATTTTAGGAATCTTTCTGGGCTCTTGTGAGTCCCGTGATGGGGTATCGAAACCCGGAAATGAGGAGGAGAAGGCACCGCTGAGGGTCGATGTTCAGCGACCGCTGATGGGGACCTTGTTTTCGGTGACGGTGATGGCAAGAGACTATGACAGTGCGGAGGCGGCGATTGAAGAGGCCTTGGACCTGGCAGAGGAATTTGGGGAGCGGGCGACGGACTACGATCCGGAATCGGAGTTAAATCGGCTCACGACGGGGCCGGTAGGACAGCCCGTGGAGCTGAGCTCAAATCTCTATGAGGTGCTAAAGTTGGCTTGTAAGATTTCAGAGGAAACAGGGGGGATTTATGATCCGACGCTGGGCCCTCTGACTCATCTCTGGCGCGCAATGCGCAAAGGCGGGGAGCGACCGGATGAGGGTGAAATTGAGGAGGCGAGAATGCGTTGCGGGGTGGAGCACTTGAGGTTCGATGACAAAGCACGAACGGTGACGGTGCTGAAGGAGGGGATGCAGCTGGACCTAGGAGGAATCGCGAAGGGTTTTGCGGCGGATCTAATCTTCGAGTCACTCCGAGACGCTGGGTTTCCATGTTGTCTGGTGGCGGCGGCAGGAGATCTGAGAATGGGTGATGCTCCTCCGGGCACGAATGGCTGGTCGATCGGATTACGGACCTTTCGGCTGACGGCGACGAAGATTATCGAGCTGGAAAATTGTGCCGTTTCAACATCAGGTGATTTGCATCAACGGGTGACATTGGGTGATGAAATTTTCTCTCACATCATCGATCCCCGGACAGGGCTGGGATTGACGCAGCGAAGAGCTGCTTCCGTAGTGATGTCGGAGGCAAAGTTCACCGATCCGCTGGCGACGGCGGCCTGCCTGACGCCGGAGCCGAGGAACTTGATCAAAGGTCGGGAGGAAGCCTCGATGCGAGTGCTATATGAGGATGCGGAAATGAAGCCGGTGCTGACGGGCATTTTTTCAGAGTAGTTCGCTCACGCTAAAAATCATCATTTCTCTTTTCAAAGCATCACTGGAGTTGCTTTGATGATGCTATGCATTTGAAGGAGTTAGAGGGAGCGATCAGGAAGTGGCTGGCCGAGGGCGCCACGGACATCTTTCTGAGCGTGGATCAACCCGCCCGGCTCCGAATCAACGGAGAGGTGGTGTCCTTCAGCGATGGTAAGATGAGCTGGGAAGATCTCGTGATGTTTTGGAGGGCCTGCGGAACGGACCCAGAGCAAGCCTACGAGCGGGATCTCCGGCATCCGATGCAGGAGGGAGGATATCTAAGGGTCAACCTCTATCGGGCGATGGGTAAAATCTCGGCCGCGATCCGCCCTATCAAGAATCGCATTCCCAGACTGGAGGACCTCGGGGTGCCTTCGAAGATGTTGCGGGAATGGAGCAAGCGAGGAGCCGGAATCGTGCTGGTCACAGGGCCGACAGGATCAGGAAAGTCAACCACACTGGCCTCAATACTTAACGATGTGAATCAACGTGCCAGGAAGCACATCGTGACGATTGAGGATCCCATCGAGTATATCTTTGAGAATGACGCCTCTTACTTCTCCCAGCGCGAGGTGAACTCCGATACCCATGACTTCGGGGGAGCGTTACGATCCTCTCTCCGCCAGAATCCGGACATCATTATGATCGGGGAAATCCGTGACGAGGAAAGTGCCCAGATGGCGCTCCGAGCCGCCGAGACGGGCCACCTTGTCCTCTCTACCCTCCACAGTTCAGGGGTGGTGGAAACGATGGAGCGATTGACGAATCTCTTTCCAACCGGGAAGCGAAACACCTCCCTTCTCCTGCTCTCGAAGCAACTCATCGGGGTGACTTCGCAGCTTCTCCTTCCAGGAGTCGAGGGCACGCTCCAGCTGGTGAATGAGTATTTCCAGAATGAGGGCGCGACGCGAATGTGGATCCGCGAAGGCCGCTACCGGGAGATGATCGACTTCCTCCAACGGGGTGGAAACGAAAATACCCGCGATCAACTCAGCGATTTGGTCCGCGTGCATCAGGAGGGGTTGATCTCAAAAGAGGTGGCCCGCAGCGGCGCGCGAAATCCCTCTGACTTTGATCGCATCATCCGCGGAATCCTGTAGTGTTTTCGAACCATGAGTGACGCACGGGAAATAATCGATTACCTCCGCCTGACCGTGGAGAAGGGTGGCTCCGATCTCCATCTCACCGTAAACGCTCCACCGGCGACCCGCATCAATGGAACCCTGCAGGCGCTGGAGGACTTCCCACTGGATGC
Source organism: uncultured Verrucomicrobiales bacterium (assembly GCA_937969125.1). Taxonomy (GTDB): domain Bacteria; phylum Verrucomicrobiota; class Verrucomicrobiia; order Verrucomicrobiales; family Akkermansiaceae; genus SW10. The sequence continues at coordinate 2,974 of CALBVA010000130.1, forward strand.
CCGACAGGTCAGGGACCTCATTTACGATACCATCAATGAGACCCAGCGCAGCGCCCTCGAGCAAGAGTGGGAGCTGGACTACGCGGTCGAGGCGCGTGACATCGGGCGCTTCCGTGGAAACCTTCACTATTGCCGCCAGAATGTGGAAGCTGTCTTTCGCTTCATCCCGGAGGAGATTCCCGATCTCTCGACTCTGGGACACTACCCGATTTTGGAGCAATTGTGCCACCTTCAGCGGGGTCTCATTCTCATCACCGGCATCACCGGCTCTGGCAAGACAACGACCCTGGCTGCGATCGTGCAGCGGCTCGCTGAAATCCGCTCGGGCACCATCATCACGCTGGAGGATCCCATTGAATTCACCTTTGCGCACAATTCCGCCCTCATTAAGCAACGGGAGATCGGCCGTGATACCAAATCCTTCGCCAATGGTCTTCGCCAATGCCTCCGCCAGGATCCTGATGTGATCGTAGTTGGCGAGTTGCGAGACCGCGAATCCATGCAGATCGCGATGTCCGCCGCCGAGACCGGTCATCTGGTCATCAGCACCCTGCACACCGTAGATGCCCCGAAATCGATCGAACGCATCATGGACATGTTCCCGCCGGATCAACAGCGCCAGATCGCCTCGCAGCTCTCGAATGTCCTCCAGGCTGTTGTTTGCCAACGCCTCCTCCCCCGTGCTGACAACACCGGTCGGGCCCTCGCGACAGAGGTGATGCGCGTGACTTCCGGCATCTCAGTCTGTCTCCGCGAGCGAAAGGTCGAGCAGCTCATCGGCCTGATGGAGATCGCCCGTCGCGAAGGCTGCCACAGCATCGATGACTCACTGGAGACGCTCTTCCAGCACGATTATATCGACACCAATCAGGTCATGAAAAACTGCCGTGACGAACGTCGCTTCTCCCCGGAACGTCTGGCCGAACTCTCGAAATTCAGTGCGCCGAGTTAGCGAATTTCAAGACTGCGCAAATTGCCCCTTTAGCGTCTCCGGAATCGCCACTTCCGGATGCTCGTTCTCCTGATCCTCCCGCCAGGCGAGATGACGCAGCGGATAATATTCCCCGCTGAGTATGGCATCACGATGGGACCTCAGGAGCCGCTGCTCCCGTTCCTCCAGCTTCACTTTTGCTCGTGCCATCACTGACTCCCCCATCTCCGGATCCTCCAGTGGACCGTGTGCCAAATCAAGAAGGCGCAGAGAAATATCCAGCTCCCGTGACTGCTCCTTCAGATACCCTAGATAAAGGGCAGCTGCTTCATGAATCTCGCCCCGCATCGTCAACGCCTCGCCCTTGCTCATCAGCGGAGGGGACTTGTGAAATCTTTCCGTCGGAAAAAAGGACAGAATGCTTGCCAACTTCCCACTGACCCAGTTCGCAACCGGAACAGCAAAACAGATCGCCACCAGGGCCAGCCCGAGCAGTGAATAAATCAGAACGGGAGCTTGTTCAGTAGTGGCTATCATCATCGGCGACACGGAAGGCTAGCACACCAGTCCAATCGCGCAATCGGTGAGGCAGCCACCAAGCTTATTTAGAATCTACCAGGTCCGCCATTATTGATGGACACCGGTCCACTACCGGTGATCTTGAATGCCCAGGCGTGCTGGCAGGGCTTCTTACCAAGTTGCGTTCTCAATCTCGTGTGCAGTTGCTCAGGCAACGATTTGCTCCCGTTGAAGGTCGAGATTTTGGTCTTTGGTAGAAACTCGGATATAGGCAACAATCACAGCTCATTTAGACCACACCATAAACGAGCTTGGGTGTTCATTGGAATATTTAAGTCCTGATTGTTTTTTATTGTGTGAAGTTAGCTAGAATTTGTGTCCGATCCATCACCTTCAGTGTTCACAAAAACAATTAAAGAGTTTAGCCTTCGAGCGTTAAAGTTATGCCCAATCTAACCAAATACCGAATTTTCACTCAGCAATTCTTAGGGTTATGGGACTAACTCCGATAGCGACTTCTCATGAAAATCATCTCCCTCTTCTACACCCTGCTACTTTCTCTCATTCCTCTCCCGGCGCAGACGATAGTCACCAATTTAGACGACGAAGACGATGGCCTGACCTCCCTCGCCTCTCCCGCTGACATTTCCTTGCGTGAAGCCATCAACCACTCCGTCCCAAACACCACCATCACCTTCGATTCCTCCCTCGACGGCGAAACCATCACCCTGACCGAAGGCGAACTTGTCATCGAAAAAAACCTCACCATCGACGCCTCGTCTCTGCCCAACGGCCTGACCATCGACGGCGGGGGCAACGGTGACTTTGTCAACGACAGCGCTACTAACAACGAGACTCGTTGTTTTTTCATCTATGACCGCCTTCCCTTCCCCGACACTTTCCAAACCATCACCCTAAACAATCTCACCATCCAAAATGGCTCCTACGAAGGAGCGAATGCAGGCGCTAACATCTACAACCGGGAAAACCTTAGCCTCATCAATTGCCAAATCCTGAACGGACGCGCCTTTGGAGGTAATGGTGACGCCGACGGTGGCGGAATTTATCACCGTGATGGCACTCTCACTATTACTGACTGCACTATCACAGGAAACCAGATCCAAGGTAATCGAGCCGCTCTGGAGGTGGGATTTACCACGCCTTTGGCGTCCTCACTCTTACTAGCTGCACCGTCTCCGAGAACCAGGTTCATGGCAGTCTCTTAGAACCCTCCAGCGGTGGCGGTGGGATTTATAGTCACAACTTTTTCTCAAGCGAGACCACAACCCTCACCTCCTGCACCATCACGGGCAATGTCGCCATTAACGCTAACGGCGGCGGAGTTTACAACTGGCGCGGAGACACCTTCATTCGACATTGCACCATCACCGAGAACACCTCTGCAACTCAAAGAGGAGCTGGAATTTCCAGCTCGGGAGATAGCAGAACTCAAACCCAAATCTCTGACACCATCGTTCGAGATTCACGGCAAGGTTCCGATTTAGGGCTTATTAGCGGTATCACCAACTCCTTCACCTTCTCCGGGACCAACCTCATCGGCATCACAGACACAGAGATCAACAATGCTCCTGCGCCCAACACCGCCCCTCTCCTCCTCGCGCCCCTTGGTGACTATGGAGGGAGCACTCCGACCATGATTCCTCTCCCCGGCTCACCTGCCCTCGACATGGCAACCGATTCCACCCGCGCCATCGACCAACGCGGGCTCCCCATCGTCGCCACCGCCGATATCGGCGCTACAGAATATCAAGGTCAACCCGACCTCCAGCTTGCCATTCCCTTCATTTGGGGGATCGACCACGACGGCGACGGAAACACCTTCGGCGTCGAGTTAGCCCTCGGCACCGACCCCTTCCTTTCCGACCCAAGCGACCCCGCCAACCTCACCCTCACCTTCGATACCGGTGGACAACCCATCCTCAAATTTGGTTTCAATTCAGCTGCCGTCGGCACCGCCATCTGGATCCTAGAGAGCAGCCCTGACCTTACCCAAAACAGCTGGACAGAACTCAGCCGCAACAATGATCCAGAAGAGGCTTCATCCATTCCCGGTCCCACCGCCCTCCGCCACTTCTACCGTTTCCGCGCAGAACTCGTAGAGTAAAGCTTGTTCTAAAAAGAGACTTCTCCCCAACTATTAGATCGAGCCTTCGGGAAATTTAGTGCGTGATTTTGGGGCTGAGGGCCAGCTTGCCGCAGAAGAATAACGATGCCGCAACCGGAGCACTCATCAGAGCCGATGTCGGTGCTGTCATCGGCAAGCAATCCGGAAACGAAAAGGACAAGCGCCGCTAAGATTTTCTTCAGTGCATGCGCTCAGCCGCAGTGAGGAAATCGGACTACTTCCCCTTAACTGCGATTGGTAATCTCAACAGCGCGGACCGAACCAGGAGCGATTCGATACCCTTCAGCTTAAAATTAGTGAGCTCTTGATTGCTTTCTTCCTGATTTTTCTCTTTGAGTTCTTGGCTCCGAAGTTGATGACGTTTCAATAAGGCTTCTTTGACACCTGCATCGAAGATCGCTTCGGCGTAGTTCAAAACTCGGTCATTGATCATCTCCGGCCATTGAAGATCTTTGAGACACCTCTCTCGCCACGCGGGATTTTTTTGTTCTTCCAGATAGAAATACACCATCTGAGCGGCTCCATACCCGGCATACTTCTGCTCCGCCTGTAATGCCGCCGTCTTCTCCAGCTTTTGGAGAGAATCAGCCTCACCCATCCAGAGACGTGTCATCTCTTTGAAAAATGGATCTTTCCAAGGCTGAGCCAAACTCTCCTTCAATTGGGCTTGGTAGCGGCCTTCGGATAACGCGAAGGCTTTTGAGAGATATTGAAGTGGATAGGAAAACATGTCCTCTTTTGCCGCTTCCTGCCAAGTCAACTTCTGTAACTCTTTTAAGGCGATCTCGACTGCGGCCACGGCCTCTTCCTCGCTCCCTTTCGTAATCACCGTTAATGCGGCCCTGAGACGTCCCTCCGGGGTGTTTGCTTCTTCCGCGAAGGGGCCTAGCTGAGCGTCGCTCCGCAAGACGGAGCCAAGAATATTCAAGTTTCGTTCTTGATTGATCTCAGTGCGAACAGCCTCCGGAACGTCTCCTTTGCCGATCTCTTCGAGAAGAGCCGTCCGCCATTCCCTCCACTTTTCATCAGATGTAAGAATGTTTGTGGTCAAATTACGCGGAAGCGTTTCAGCGAGCGCGAGCAGACTTCCCACGTCCTTTTTCAAGAGCTTCCAGAGTTTCTCCGAGGCTTCTGGATCCGCTCCGACACTGCGCCGAGTCAACTCCTCAAGAGCCCATCGATGCTTCAGGAAGAGATCGCGGTTCTCATTACCCTCTTCGCCTTCCTCCTCGAGGCCGAGGTCATCCCGAAACGGATTTGGAAGAGGAGTCTTGATATCGCTGATGAGTTCCTGAAGTCTGGCCTGCTGAAATCTGAGGCGGAGAAACTGCTCTTTCGTCCAGGTTACCAAGGGTTCCAGTTCGTCTCTCTGCTCGCCGGTCATCTCCGAGAAGCTCTTTTCAAGCGCGGCAAAACCTTTAGAGGCTTTATTAAACTCCTTCCCTTTTCGCAAAAATTCGGCATGGAGGTAGCGATACTGATAACGGGACTCCTTCGAAATCGCTTCGTCGTCAACTGCCGCCCGAAAGAGCCTGAGGAGCTCGACGCGATAGACTTCACGGAGTTCGGAAAATGGCGAGGCCTCCTCCTGACATTTCGAGAACATCTTCATGGTCATCGCAATCCGTTCTTCGATCGAGAGAGGACTTCCCAGGGTTCTGACCCACCATAGTTTTCTCAGTTCCAGAAATGCGTCTGGATCTTCGAAGCTTTTGATCTCTTCGAGGAACCGCCCTTCTCCAGGGGTGAGGAGAATCTTGAGACTTCCGCTACCAAGCTTCGCCCGGAGTTTGGCAACTTGATCTTTGTCCTCAATCTTCCAGTCGTTTTTATGAGAAACGAAAAGATCCCAAGGACAAATTCTCGGACCCGAGAAAGCAAAAATCGGCGAATCCAAAAAGTCGCGAGACGGCTCTCCGAAGTTAGAGAAGCTTCGGAGAACGACATAGTGAGAGTTTTTCTGACAGATCGGGCATTCATCGCATTCAAGTCCAACCGAAGTCGCGTTTAAAAAAAGGGTGCTCAAGAACAGAGCCATGGCAGTGAAGGTCGAATTTTTCATCATTCTGAGAGAAGCCTAATCCTCAAGGGAGATTGTGACACGTTTTATTGATACAGGACGCTATCGCGCATCACCTCGTCAAGATCAGGGGATTTACACAACCGAGACGGATCGTGCCATTGACGAAAAAGCCCCGACTGCTTTCACAGGCGGGGCTCTGAAGTTTTATGAGTCAGGCTGACTTAGCCGAAGGTGACGACTTCCTCCTCAGAGGGTGGGACATCGTCGTCGGAAGGAGCAGGAGCGCCTCCGTTGCCTTCTTTGAGGGCGGCTTTGCGGGACATCTTGATGCGGCCTTTGTCATCGATGCCGATGCACTTGGCGGTGATGACATCACCTTTCTTGCAGACGTCTTCGACTTGATTGACGCGGCCTTCTTCGAGCTCGGAGATGTGGACGAGTCCGTCCTTACCAGGAAGCACTTCCATGAAGGCTCCGAAGGTGGTGACATTCATCACTTTTCCGGTGTAGGTCTTACCGATTTCCACTTCGGCGAACATCATGTCGATCATGTCCTTGGCAGCATTGAGGCCTTCCATCTTGGAGGCGTAGATGTGCACGGTGCCGTCGTCCTCGATGTTGATCTCAGCGCCAGACTCGGCCTGGATGGCCTTGATGTTCTTGCCGCCAGGTCCGATGAGCTCACCGATGCGGTCAGCAGGGATCTTGACGGTTTCGATGCGAGGTGCGTGCTCGGAGAGCTCGCCAGGTCCGGTGATGGACTCAGCCATTTTCGCGAGGACATCACCACGGCCTTGGATGGCGAGGTCGATGCCTTCTTCGAGGATGGAAAGCGGGATGCCGGGGAGCTTGAGGTCAAGCTGGTATCCGGTGACACCTTCGCTGGTTCCACAAAGCTTGAAGTCCATGTCGCCGTAGAAGTCCTCGGAGCCGATGATGTCGAGAATGACAACGTGCTTGGTCATGTTTCCATCAGCGTCCTGCTCAGTGACGAGGCCGGTGGAGATACCAGCAACGGGGCGGATCATGGGGACACCAGCGTCAAGGAGAGCCATGGTGCCGGCACAGACGGTCGCCATCGAGGTGGAACCATTGGACTCCATGACCTCGGAGGAGATGCGCATGGAGTATGGGAAGTCCTCGGTACTCGGAAGCATGGGCGCTATGGAGCGCTCAGCAAGGGCACCGTGACCAATTTCACGACGATTCATGCCGCCGAAGCGGCCGGTCTCACCAACGGAGAATGGTGGGAAGTTGTAGTGAAGGAAGAAGTTCTTGGAGTCTTCACCACCAGCGTAGTTATCGACGTAGAGCTTTTCGTCCGCAGGTGCGAGGGTGCAGATGCCGAGGGCCTGAGTCTCACCACGGGAGAAGATCGCGGAGCCGTGCACACGTGGTAGGGTGCCGATTTCTCCATAGAGTGTGCGGAGGTCGCGGAGGCCACGACCGTCAGCACGCACGCCCTTTTCCATGATGGAAACGCGGAAGGCTTTCTTCTGAATGTATTCGAAGACCTGCTCGATTTCGAACTCGGTTGTTTCGGGGAATTTTTCCTTAATGGCAGCTTCGACTTCGTCGCGAAGTGCGCCGACTTTCTTACCACGCTCGACTTTGGAAGCGGCGTAGATGGCGTCCTCGATACGGTCACCAGCAACGGCGTATCCGATTTCAAGGAGGTCCTCTTTGGCAACGGTGACGGTGTATTCGCGCTTCTCTTTACCAGCGAGTTTAACGAGTTCTTCCTGAGCTTCGACGATGACCTTGACGGCATCTTGGGCGAAGTGGAGGGCTTTTTTGAACTCAGCATCAGGGATCTCATCGGCAGCACCTTCGATCATGATGACGTCGGTCTTGTTACCGACGTAGATGAGGTCGAGATCAGAATCTTCACGCTGCTCGAAGGTGGGGTTGATGACGAATTGTCCGTCAATCCGGCCAACGCGGACGGCACCGATGGGGCCGGCGAAGGGGATGTCAGAGATCGCGAGTGCGGCGGAAGCACCGTTCATGGCGAGGACGTCGGCGTCATTGACCTGATCAGCACTCAGGAGAAGGGCGATGATCTGGGTGTCGTAGAGATAGCCTTTCGGGAAAAGCGGACGCAGCGGACGGTCAGTCATGCGGCAGGTGAGAATCTCTTTTTCGGTCGGGCGACCTTCGCGCTTGAAGTATCCGCCGGGGAAAGTGCCGGCTGCGGAAGCGCGCTCCTTGTATTCCACGGAGAGTGGGAACCAGGTTTGTCCTTCGCGGATCTTGGTTTGGGAAACAGCGGAGACCATAACGATGGTTTCACCCATCTGGACTGTGACTGCTCCATCGGCCAGCTTGGCCAGTTTTCCGGTTTCGATAACCAGAGGGCTCGGGCCAACGTTGGCCGTTACATTTTGTATACTCATTGTCTTTTTTCTTGGTGAAAATCGCGGCGGGACCCTCCCGGACGATTGGTTTGGTTGAACGCTGAAAATTCTCGGTCTTAAGATTGGGTGGGATTAATCAGCGCGATGAAGCCACCGGAAGCGGCGGCATTCAGAAAGCAAAAAGGCCACAGTGGGATTTCCACCGTGGCCAGTTTGCAAAGTCGTTACTTGCGCAAGTCGAGCGCTTTAATGACCGCCTTGTAGCGGTCCTCGTTCTTGCCCTTAAGGTAATCAAGAAGCTTACGGCGGCGTGCGACAAGGCGGAGAAGTCCGCGGCGTGAAGCAAAGTCCTTCTTGTGATCCTTCATGTGATCAGTGAGGTGCTTGATGCGCTGGGTCATCAGTGCGACCTGAAAGTCGGCACTGCCTGTATCGTTGTCGCTTTGTTTGAAGTCAGCGAGGTTGATTCCGTAGTCGTTGGTCATTGGTGTCTAATGGTAATCGGGATGGGCCGAGCCGCGGGAATCGCAGCCAAACCGTCCTTCGGACGTGCGGGGGATAGGGTGGAACTGGGAATAACTCAACCTTTTTCGGAGGGAAAACTATTTAAGACATCGCAGTGGCAGTATCTGGGCAGGTGCGCAGGATTTTCTGATCGCGTGTGTAGCGCTTCAGTCCGCTTGAGCGAGCGAGCCAGATGAGGAGCGGGTGACTGATGAGAGCCCAAGAGAAACCGGCAAGGTCAATCGCCACCTCACTCCACGATCACCTTTGTGGGATCCCAGGTGACCTTGGGATAATGGAGATCCATCCCATCCAAAGCATGCGTAATGATCTGGGAGACGCACATATTACGATACCACTTATAATCGGAAGGAATGACGAACCACGGAGCCGTAGGGGTACTGGTCCGCTGCAACACGTCGCCATAAGCGATCATGAATTGATCCCAATTCGCCCGATCCGTGACGTCATCCGGATGGAACTTCCAGTGCTTCTCCGGTCGGTCGAGGCGGGATTGCAATCGCCGCTTTTGCTCATCCTTCGAGATGTTCAGAAAAAACTTCAGAATGGTGGTTCCTTCATCGGCGAGCATTTGCTCGAAGTCCACGATGTGCCTGTAGCGCTTCTCCCACACTTCCTGCGGAGCGAGTTTTTTCACTCTCACCGCCACAATGTCCTCGTAGTGGGAGCGATTAAAAACGGCAATCTCGCCCTTGGCCGGCACCACCTGATGAATCCTCCAGAGAAAATCGTGTGCGAGCTCCTTTGTTGAGGGGGCCTTGAACGAGGTTACCCGCACACCCTGGGGATCGACCCGTGAAAAGACCTTCCTTACGCAGCCGTCCTTTCCCCCCGTATCCATCGCCTGGATGACAATGAGGAGCTTCCGCTTCCCCTGAGCATAGAGGACCTTCTGCTGCTGGGCCAATTTCACCCGCAACTCGTTAAAGATCTGTGAGGTCACCTCTTCCGGTTCCTCCAGAATTCCGAGCGTGGTCGTTGTCTGATCATCCAGCGAAAACGCCTCTCCAGGCTGTACCAGACAACGCTTGCGGAACTCCTCAGACAACATGGCTTTAGCATTCCCCGACAAAAAATTCTGGCAATGACAAAGGTCATAATTTCCCGGTTGCGGAATGACTTCTGCTAGCAGTCAATACACTCAAGCCCATGCCCGAAGAATCCGCCCCCACCTTCAGCGCCGCCGTTCACATCGGAGCCAGCCATGCTTCCATGATCGTCATCGCAATCCTCCCCGATGGAACAGAGGAGATGGTGGAATTCCTGGAAAAAAACATCCCTCTCGGCCGGGATATCTTCCGCTACGGCCACATCCTCTCCTCCACGATCGAACAAGCGGCCACCGTGATGCTGGGCTTCCAGGAATGCCTCACCGAGCTGCAACTCTCCGGAATCCCCGTCCGCGCGGTCACTACCAATACCCTGACCGAAGCCTCGAATGCCGAGGTCTTCCTCAACCGTCTCCAGATCTCCTCCGGCTGGCGTTTCACCCCGCTCGATGACGGCGAGATGACCAGACTCGTCTTTCTGAAAACCCGCCGCCGCCTACGAGACACCCCGTCGATGCAGAAACGCAACACCATCGTAGCGCACGTCGGCCCCGGTAACACACGCCTTCTTCTTTTCAAGGAGGGCCAAATCGTGCGTTACCAATCCTACCGGCTGGGTTCACACCGGACGTGGGAAAGATTGAACTCACCCGATCTACTGGGCGAGGCCATCATCCGCCTGATCCGCGAGCAAATCTCCGGCCTCGTGGCCCAACTTCACTACGACTTTCGCGAAGAAAAAATCGAGGACCTCGTCATGATCGGCACCGAAATCCAGATGCTCTCACCCTATCTCTCGAAGAAGGACCGCACGAAATCCCGCTATAAAATTCTGGAACAACTCACCCAGGACATCGCCGCCGTCACCGAACCGGAGCGCGTAAAGCTCTACAACCTCGATTACCAGACCGCCGGGTCAATCCTCCCCGCTTTGGTCATCAATGCCACCATTGCGGAAACCTTCGGCCTCACCTCGCTACGCGTCCCCGGATCCGATTACGAAAAAGGCCTCCTCACCGACCTCGCGCATCCTTATGCCCTGCAGGATGAATTGATCCGCCAGATGATCCACTCCGCCGAGTTCACCGCTCGGCGATACCTCGTGGATATGAAGCATGCCCGCCACGTCGCCCACCTCGCTACGCGGCTCTTTCACGAAACGCAGGAACTTCACCAACTGGACGCGCACGATGCCCTCCTCCTCGAGATCGCGGCGCTCCTTCACGAAGTGGGAAATCACATCTCGCCGAAGGATCACGAACTCCACTCGCTCTACATCGTGCGCTACTCGGAAATCTTCGGCCTCAATGACTTCGACCGCCTCATCGTCGCCCTCATCACCCGCTATCATCGCAAGGACTCCCCGCGCGCCAGCCACCCATACTACTGTGATCTCGTCTCCGAGAACCGCATCCGCGTGGCCAAGCTCTCCGCCATCCTGCGAATCGCAGATGCCCTCGAACGCACCCATTCGCAGCGGGTCAAGGACCTCCGTTTCCACGTAAAAGGCACCAAAGCCTACCTCACCCTGGAAGGCCTGCTTGATGCCACCGCCGAGCGACTCGCCCTTCCAGGAAAGGCTGATCTCTTCGAAGACCTCTACGGCCTCAACCTCGTCCTGACTGAGTCATAAATCTCTCCTTCGTCCATGAAACTCTCCTACCAAAACCGCGAACTCTCCTGGCTGGAATTTAATCAGCGCGTCCTCAATCAGGCCCTCCGCCCGGACCTCCCTGTGCTGGATCGTGTCAAATTTCTGGCCATCACCGCCTCGAATCTCGATGAATTTTTCCAGGTCCGCATTGGCGGCCTCCTCTCACTGCTCTCAAAGCGCCCTGACTTTCGTGATCCCTCCGGCCGCGACGTCGGCGAGCAACTCTCCGCCATCGAAAAACGCATTCGCCGCTTCAAGCGAGACCAAGAACGCCTCTATCAAAAGGAACTCATTCCCGCCCTCGCCAAAGCCAAACTCCCCCTTCACCTCATCGACTCCCTGGACCCGGAACAGATCGAACGCCTGCGCCATTACTTCCAAAATTCCATCTCTCCCCTTCTCTCCCCCCTTCTCATCACCAGAGAAAATGCGCGCCAGATCATCCCCTCGCTCGCCCTCTGCCTCGCGCTTAAAATCCTCGATCCTGACTCCGGCGAACAGCGCACCGTCATCCTCCCCCTCCCGCCCAGCATCCCCCGCATCGCCATGATCGAGGAAGGCGGCTTCGTCTTCACCGAGGACCTCGTCAGCCACTTCGCACACGTCCTCTTCCCGAACGAAAAAATCACCCAGCACACTGTCTTCCGCCTCACCCGGAATACCGATATCCCCGCGAACGAGGACGAGGCCCACGACTTCGCCGAGGAGATCCGCACCGTCGTCACGGACCGTGGTCAATCCTTCCCCGTCCGGCTACAAACCTCCGAGGATAATGACCTCACTCAGGACCTCATCGCCCTCCTGGGAATCGACCTCCAAAAAGTCTTCCTCAGCAAGGCTCCCCTCGGCCTCGCCAACCTCTTCGACCTCGCCATGGCCGATGGCTTCTCCCACCTCCGCACGCCCGGAGTCGAAGGGGTCGATTCTCCCGACCTCGATCCCAATCGCTCCCTCTTCTCCTCCATCGCCGAAAAGGATGTCCTCCTCGTCCACCCCTACCAGAGCTACCGCCCCGTCGTCCGCTTCATCGAGGAAGCCGCCTCAGATCCCCACGTCCTCGCCATCAAGCAAACCCTCTACCGCACCGCGAAAAACTCTCAAATCGTCGATGCCCTCGTCCGCGCCGCCAAAGCCGGAAAGCAAGTCACCGCCCTCGTCGAGCTCAAGGCCCGCTTCGATGAAGCCCATAACCTAGACCGCGCTGCCGAACTCGTCCGCGCCGGTGCCACCGTCCTCTACGGCGTTCGTGGCCTGAAAACCCACGCCAAGATCGCCCTCGTCATCCGTCAAGAAGACGGTCGCCTCCAACGCTACGTCCACCTCGCCACCGGGAACTACAACGAAATCACCTCCCGCTTCTACACCGACATCTCATACTTCACCGCCCGCCCAGAATACGGCTCGGATGCCTCCACCTTCTTCAACGCCGTCACCGGCCGCACCAAGCTCGAAAACTTCCAAACCCTCATCCCTGCCCCCACCCAGATCAAGCGCACCCTCATCGCTCTCATCGAAGAAGAAACCGCCCGCGCCCTCGAAGGAGAAGAAGCCCACATCATCGCTAAAATGAACTCCCTCGAGGACATCGATATGATCGAAGCCCTCTACACCGCCTCCAAAGCAGGCGTCAAAATCCAGCTCAACATCCGCGGCATCTGCTGCCTCAAAACCGGCGAACGGAAGGAAGCCCGCAACATCGAAGTCGTCAGCATCATCGACCAACAACTCGAACACATGCGCATCTTCTACTTCCACCAAGGTGGCGACCGAGAAGTCTTCATCTCCAGCGCCGACTGGATGAGCCGGAACCTCGTCAAGCGCGTCGAACTCATGACCCCCATCCGCGAAAAAGCTCATAAGAAAACCCTCATCGCCATCCTCGAAGCCTGCTTCCGCGATAACCAAAATGCCTCCCTCATCCAGCCTGATGGCACCTCAAAGCCCAAAGAAAAACAAAAAGGCGAACGCAAATTCCGAATGCAAAAACACCTCGCCGACCTCTTCGCCCGCCAAGCCGCCACCGCAGAACAAGCCAAATCCTCATCCCTGGAACCCCACCGCCCGAAGTAGCTCATTTGAGTAAATGGAGTTAAGACCCACCATCGCCGTCAACTCCGAATGGCACCAGTTGTGAGGTTGCCAGGCATCATCTTAAAGAAGCCCGCAAGCGTGCAGCCAGATA